>PWZG01000212.1 GCA_003567575.1 PVC group bacterium
GCGGCGGACGGCGCCGCGGAATGTGCAGTCTGGTTGTCATGCGATCTTCCCGGGGAATTCTGGAAGGAGGAATTGGTCGATAAACTCCAGTCGCGCTGTCCGGAATTCGATTCACGATTTCTGACCGTGAACTGTACCCATACGCATAACGCGCCGCCGACCACGCGCGGATGGTATCCGGAACCGGAAAACGAACCGGACTATATGAATCCGGACGCATACCGCGAATATCTGACGGATCGACTGGCCGGCGCGGTGGCCGATGCCTGGAGAGATCGCGCGCCGGGCGCCATCCGGCGCGGTTTCGGTTATGCCGTGGTGGGACGCTGCCGGCGTGCGCTGTACGCGGACGGATCCGCCCGCATGTACGGCCAGACGAATCAGCCTGATTTTATCGGGTTGGAAGCCTGCGACGATCATGCCGTCAATTTTCTTTTTACGCTGGATGCGGCGGGCGCGCTCAGCGGCATGATTGTCAACTTGGCCTGCCCGTCGCAGTGCGACGAGGGCTCGGAGATGATATCCGCGGACTTCTGGCACGATGTGCGCCAGGGCGTCGCCCATCGGTTTGGCGAGCATGTGCGGGTTTTGCCGCAATGCGCGCCGGCGGGCGACGCATCGCCGCATTTGATGCTCGACCAGAAGGAGGAAAAGGATTTACGCGACCGGCTCGGCGTGAACGACAAGGGTATCATTGCGAGGCGCATCCTGGCGGCCGCCGTGGAAGCTTATGACACGGCGGCGCCCGCTGAAAGCGAGCTGGCCTTTGCCCATGAAGTGATGACGCTACGGCTGCCGCGCTTGATGGTAACCGATGAACAGGTCGCGCTGGAACGGCAAATTCCGTTGCTTGACGAAAACGAGCGCAAACGACAGCCCTGGGGATTCGAGCGGAATTGGCCTTTTGGATTGGTTTGCGACCCGATCGCGCGCCATGCGCAGCAGGACGCGCATCCACTGCACGAAACGGAATGTCACTTGATCCGGTTGGGTGATGTCGTGTTTGCCACGAGTCCTTTCGAGTTGTTTATGGATTATGGCGCCCGGATTCGCGCACGCGGCAAAGCTCTGCAGACATTTCTGGTGCAGCTCGCCGACGGTTCGGGCGACGGATTCTATCTGCCGACCGCGCGCGCCCTGGCCGGAGGTCACTACAGCGCACTTATCAAGTCGAACTGGGTCGGCCCCGAGGGCGGAGCGATGTTGGTCGATCGAACCGTTGCCATGATCGATACGCTTTTTCAGGATAAAGACTATCCGCGCACACGTTGATAGTCGACTGCCTTATCCAGGTATGTTTGCGCAAAAGACAATGAATCAGGAAGTCAGGAAGTCAGGAAAACAATTCGTCGAAGGCGCATTCCTGATTTCCTGATTTCCTGATTACATCAGAACCACACTCAGTGTCTGTCAAAATCAGCAACGATAGGAACTTTTCATGAAAACGAACGAGCGAACGCCGGCTCCAACAAGCAACGGTTCGATGGCCATCGGTTTGATCGGCGCCGGAAGCAGAATCCGGCATGTCTATCACGAACTGGCCAACGCCACGGAAGGCAAGTTGCGCATTGCCGCCTGCTACGATCCGGATCCGGCGATCGTCGGGAAGATACGAGCCCTGCCGGGCGGTGAAACGGCCCAAGTGGTCGGCGAACCGGACCAGGTGATTCGCCATCCGGAGGTCAAGGCGGTCATGATCGGATCGCCGAACGTCTTTCATACCGAACCGGCCGAGCTCGCGATGCAAGCCGGCTTGCCGTTATATCTCGAAAAACCGCTGGCCACGACGGTGGCCGATCATCGACGCCTTCTGGACACATACCGGCGAACCGGTGCCCGGGTTACCGTCGGCTTCGTGCTGCGATACGCGCCGTTTTACCGCAAACTCAAGGAATTGATGCCGGCGTTGGGCGATATCCTGCACCTTCAGGCTTCCGAACATATGGGGATCGATCTGACGGCCTATACGTACCTGCGCGGCTGGCGCGCGCAACGCCGGATTGCCGGACCATTATTGCTCGAAAAATGCTGTCATGATATCGACATCATAAACTGGCTGTTGGATCGGCCTTGCGAATGGGTGACGGCCACCGGGTCGCGCACCGTATTCGTGCCGCGTGCCGACCGGCCGGACCGCTGTCGTGTCTGTCCCGATGCCGACTGCGTGTACCGGCACCAGGGTACGCGTCCGTATACGGATGTGTCCGGCGAAACGCTTTATGGCGCGGACGATGCCATGCAGGATGCCTGTGTCTATAATTGCGCGAAGGATATCGATGATCATACGACTTTGTTGGCCGAATACGCCGGCGGGGTTCAGGTGTCGTTTAATGTGACGATGGGTGTCGCGCGTGGCGAACGCCGTATTCGGATCGTCGGTACGCGTGGCATGTTGGCCGGTTGCGCCGAGGATAATCGGATCGAATATACCCCCCTGCGGCGTGACGCCCAACCGCGGTTTATAAGCCCCGAATCGACGGGAACGGGCGGACACTTCGGAGGCGATGCGCGTTTGGCCGCGGACTTTGTGCGCCTCATGCGCGATCCCAATGCCGTCGCCTTGCCATCCATCCCGGAAGGTTACCGCAGCGGCATCATCTGTCTGGCAGCCGATGCAAGCGCCGCAACGGGAGTTCGTATTGCCATCGATGATTTTGTCAAAGGGATACCTTGACAAGGCGGACTTCGCCCGCAACCCAGAGGTCAGAGGTCAGCAGATTGCGCTGAAAAAGGTTTGCGGTAGGGCGCCTGCCAGTTTTTGCCTGTCGTCCTCGTCCTCGTCCTCGTTCTCGTCGACCGATTCACCATGTTCTTTCAGACAATGGTAAAGATTACGGCAAAGACAAAGAGGCATCCGTCTACCCCTCGTCTTTACCCTAATCTTTACCTTTGTCGGTCGCCTTTGCGATCGTCGTCGGGGAAAATGAAAAGACAACAAGACGACGATAGGGAAGAAGATGACCGGTCACTATTCCATTGTTCTCTCAAAGGAGTGGGGACTCTGAGAACGTTGAACATCGAACAGTCAACATCGAACATCGAAGTTAGCGAAAACAGGCGTAATACAGAACTCCGGCAACTTATGCTCCTCCGCGTTCGATGTTGGATGTTCGATGTTTTTCTCAGTCACCCCCGAAAAATCCGAGCGCCGCGCTCGGAGGCCACACTTGTCTGAGAGAACGGGTGGGGGACCGGTGGACGCGTACGGGCGACGATTACGGTGGACGATTTGTGACAC
>PWZG01000606.1 GCA_003567575.1 PVC group bacterium
TCAAGTTGCCGGCGCGCGTTGTTTAACTGGCCGGAAACATCGCGAAACTGGCTGATGCTCTGGTATAAAAGAACGGAGGCTCCAATCAGTAATACCGCGGCGCCGATCAGAATAGCCAAACCTTTTTTGTTTGCTTTCATGGCGTATCATCTTCCTTGGGAGGCGTTTGCAGCCAAGTCATTTCAATCAGGAATTCGTCGATAAAATCGGTTTCCTGGAACGGACTGACCCGCCGCAGATTAACGTTACTGACGAAATTATCGTGTTCTTGTAACGCTTTCGCGAACTCCTCAATGGACGGCAAAGAGACTTTATCGTTGAAAAACAAGCCCTGCAACCGCATCCGGCGTCCGGCATCGACCGCTTGTCCCGTCTCCAGCGAGGTAATCCACATTCCGTCGGTAAGCTGGTCTTCAAGGATATCGACAAATTGATGCCAGCGTGTGCGCTGTGATATCAGGCCGGCCAGGGATTCGACTTGTTGCCGGACGGCCGCCTGTTCTTGGTGAATTTCGTCAATCCGTGCCGCCAACTCGTTCCGTTCAGCGGCACGGCTGCTGACTTCGGCCAGACGTCGGTCGTCCGAGTCGCTGACGTTTCTGAAATAAGCCCACCAGACCAGCATGGCCAGAAAAACACCGACTGCCGCCAACCCGAAAAAAGGAATACGCCGCTGGAACGTTTTGTGCGCCACCAAGTCCGGTGGCAAGAGGTTGATTTCTATCGGGCATTTCAGGCAGCGGCGTAATCCCAGCCCGACTGTTTCGCATAGCAGTTGTAAGTCCGCGGAAACGGCTTCCGAATCGATTGCCGCGTTGACCGGCACATTCTGGAACGGGTTGAGATAATCGACTTCGCTTTTGAGTTTTTCGCGGAAAAACGTGTCCGCATGCGGAATGACGGAACTGCCGCCCGTCAATAGAACCAGAGTTGGTTGACTGCCGTTCTGCTGACTGCGATAAAAATTGATGGTCCGGCTGATCTCGGCGTGTTGCCGCGTCATGACGTTGCGCACGATTTTCGATACCCGGTCGGCCACCGCATTTTCCTGGCTTTCATAGGCGCCGCCGAACCCCACGAACGCGTGGGCTTGCTTCAAATCCTCGGCTTCCTTGAAAGACATATCGAATTCCCGCATCAATTCCCGGGTAATCCCGTTGCCGGCAACCGGAACGCTGCGGAAAGAAATGCGATCCTGTTCCATGAAAATAACGTTGGTCGCCCGGGCGCCGATGTCCAGCACCATCGTGCAACCTTCCCGGTCGCCGTAATTGTAACGAACCGCGTTGTACAGTGTCATGGCCGATACGTCAACCAGTTCCGGGTCGAACCCGACGGCCGCGACACAGTCGGTGAAATTCTTTACCTGTTCGGTTTTGACCGCGACCATTATGGCGCCGATTTCCGTATTTACATCGCCGAACAACTGGTAGTCCCAGACCACTTCATCTATGGGGAAAGGGCAGTTCTGTTGCGCTTCATGACGCATAATCTGGCGTAACTTATCGCCGCTGACCGGGGGCAGCTTGATATAGCGTGGGAAAACTATTTGTCCCGATATGGCGATCTGAATGGGACCCGGTTTGATGCGTTTTTCACGGACTAAATCACGCAGGGCTGAAACGATATAAGCCGAGGATTCGCTGTCGGAATCCGGATCCAGCCCCAGTGGTGCGATCCCGTAGTTGACCAACTCCATTCCGCCGCCGCCGAGCGGCTTGAATTCGGCCAGCGCCAAATGACTGGAGCCGATGTTCAATGCGGCGATACGTTTGGATTTGAACATGGGCGAGTTCCCCTTGACGATCGTTACGGTCTGATGGTTTCGTAGCGATCAAAGTTTACAAAGACAAATGGCGTCTCGGAACGGTTTAAAATGTAGCCGTCGCGTGGCGTCAGATTCGGGTTGCGCCACCATTCTTCCTGACCATCGGCCGCCGAACCTCGCGTTTCCCGGCTTTCGGTGGCCACAACGTTGCCCTCGTGCGATACCTCGACGGCTACACCGATGACGTCGCCGTAACGTTTCAGCGTGTTGGGACGCAGAAAAACCGTGCTCTGTTTGTTGCGGTCCCGTGCGATCTCCATGTAGGTTACCGAGCCGCGAAACAAGGTATACTGCGTCGGTTCACCCCGTGTTTCACGCATTAGCAGGGCAAAATATTGAAACGTCAATTCGTCAAGCCACTCCGGCGCCGTGTCGTAGGTCGTCGTAATGACACACCATTCATTGTCGGTCGCGCGTTGTTCAGGTAGTTGGGTGCGGTATCGCGGCGTTTCGACGCGGTCCCGCCGCCCGATACCTTCAAGATCCTGGATGATCAATACCAAATCGGCGTTCTGCTGTGCCTGCGACGGCGACGCGAACGTCCAGATTAAGATCGTTGCCAGTAACGACAGGGCCGACCGGCCGATGGCCTTTACGGTTAATGACATGGTGGAACTCCTCAATGTTGCGAACCGATGATCACCTCGAAAACGGTAATCTAACGTTTTGAACATGAAATTGCAATACTAAAAATCAGGGAAGGGTTCACGGTTCAGTCCGGCCTCTGGGCAAGCCCGGATTTTTCAGGGGATGAGAGAACGGATAACGATTACGGCGACGACTACGGTGGACGATTGGGGATATCCTCTCCTCGTAATCCGTAATCGTCGCCGTAATCGTCCACCGGTTTTCGCGTTCTCTCAAACAAGTGGCGCCTCTGAGCGCGGCGCTCAGATTTTTCGGGGGTAAGAGAGAACTTGCCGCCGGTGTCCGTTTAAGCGGGTCGTTTAAGCGTATCCGAGTAAGGGTAGCGATTAAGTGTGAGGACTCCGACACCCGACACCCGGTTCGTGTCAACGTGCGGCAACGACAGCGGAACAATAACCACGAAAAAACGCGGCTTCTCCCATAAACCCGACGGAAACCCAATCACTTTTTTCTCGATATTTTGGCGTTCGTATGCTACAAGTTTTGCATGATTTTTTATTATCATAGAAAGTTCCCGTTCCTGTCATGTCGTTTGCGTCTCCGGTGGGTCCGGTACGGGAAGACGGTGTCCGGGATCGCCGGATCTATGCGGGAAAACGGCGTCCTGGGCTTGCTGTTCTTGCTGCTGCTGTCGGCCGTGACGATGGGTTGCGCGAGTCCCTCGGTCCGGATGGAACCGGCGCAGGGAACCACGCAAGAACGCGTCGCTGACGATTTCGATGCCGATCTGACCTCCCTGGACGATCTGTTTGCCGGGAACGA
>PWZG01000273.1 GCA_003567575.1 PVC group bacterium
ATCTTTTGCGCGAACGCATCGACGGACGCACCGCGCCACCGTTCCGGCGACTGGTCAATCCGGTCCAGTTGCTGGTGCGGGCATCGACGCGGAAGGAAAACACGTCTGAATAGAAAAATGGAGATGCGATCAATGATGTCGGTTAATCTGGATGGGATATGGGAGTTGACGTGCGAGGCACGGGGGTTGAAGCTCGCGGCGCAGGTGCCGGGCGACGCGTTGAGTGCGCTGGTGGTGGCGGGGCTGGTACCGGATCCGTACGTCGGCACGAATGAACTGGGATTGCAGTGGCTGGGACAGGCCGATTGGATCTATGCCCGCGAGTTCGAGGCGGATGCCGCCCTGCTGGCCGAGGATTCCGTGGCGCTGCGCTGTGAAGGCGTGGATACCCTGGCGGAAGTCCGGATCAACGGCCACGTCGCGGGGACGTGCGCCAATATGTTCCGGCGCTATGAGTTCGAGGTCAAGCCGCTGCTTAAAGCGGGGCGTAACCGCATTGAGATCCGGATCGCGGCACCGGAACCGGCCGGCGCGGAGATTGCCGCCGCGCTGCCGTATCCCGTCCCGCACAGCATCAATCCCATCCAATCCATGCACCGCAATATGCTCCGCAAGGTGCAGTGTCACTCCGGATGGGACTGGGGCCCCTGCCTGATGGTCTCCGGCGTGTATGGCAGCCTGGCGTTGCACGCATCAAGTGATGCCCGCATTAACTACGTCATGACCGAGACGGCCTTTCATGGAAGCGATGCGGACGTCACCGTTATCGTGGAGGCGGACGTGTTTTGCGAGGGGGAATTCCCCTTGGAGGTCAGGGTGGGCGATGCCTTCTTGCGCGAGACGATCCGCCTGCTGAAAGGCTTTAATCAGGTCCGGCGAACCGTGCGGGTATGCAAGGTTCAGCTCTGGTGGCCGAACGGTTTGGGTGATCCGCACCGCTACGACCTGCACGTTCGTCTTGGCGCCCAGGACGTCCGCAAGAAAATCGGGTTGAGGGAACTCGAATTGATCAACCGGAAGGATGACTTCGGACTTTCGATGCAGTTCCGGGTTAACGGCGTGGATGTCTTCTGCAAGGGAGCCAACTGGATTCCTCCGGATGCGATGCCGGGGCGCCAAACCCCGGAGGCATACGAAGACCTGCTGCAAAGCGCGGTGGACGCGAACATGAACATGCTGCGCGTGTGGGGTGGTGGCCAGTATGAGCGCGAGATTTTCTACGAGTTATGCGATGCCAAGGGACTGCTGGTATGGCAGGACTTCATGTTCGCTTGTTCGCTTTATCCCGCAACGCCGGTTTTTCTCGACAACGTTCGCGCCGAAGTCACGCACCAGGTCAAGCGGCTGCGGGACTACGCCTGCATCGCGATCTGGTGCGGCAACAACGAGAACATCGCCGCCCTGAATTGGTACCAGGAATCACGCGAGAACCGCGACCGGTACCTGGTAGATTACGATCGCCTTTACGAGGGCGTGATCGGAGCGACTGTCGACGCCTGTGATCCGACCCGGACCTACTGGCCCTGTTCGCCCAGCGGCGGGCGCGGGGATTATTCGGACTGCTTCCACGACGACACGCGCGGCGACATGCACTACTGGGAAGTATGGCATGGCGGCAAACCGTTCGAATCGTACTACGGTAAGACGCCGCGTTTCTGCAGCGAGTTTGGCTACCAGTCCTTTCCCTCGATGGAGGTGATCCGAACCTATGCCTCCCCCGATCAATTCAACGTGACCGCTCCGGTGATGGAGCATCACCAGCGGAATGCCGGCGGCAACTCGCGCATCATCGAGATGTTCAGCCGCTACTTCCGGATGCCGGGGACCTTCGAAAACTTTGCCTATCTGAGCCAGGTCCAGCAGGGCGTGGCCATCCGCGCCGCCGTAGAGTACTGGCGCAGTCTGCGGCCGGTCTGCATGGGAACGCTCTACTGGCAGATCAACGACTGCTGGCCCGTGTGCAGTTGGGCCAGCCTCAACTATGGAGGCAAATGGAAGATTCTGCACTATCTGGCCAAGCGGTTCTATGCGCCGGTGATGCTTGCCAGCTTTCAGCGCCAGCCAGGCCAACCGATTGAGCTTTGGGGGATCAATGATCGCCTTGAGCCGCGATCGGGTTCCCTGCGGGTGCGTCTGGTCGGGTTCGACGGTCGGTTGCTCTGGGAAGACACGCTGCCGGTAACGCTGGACGCGAACCAATCTAGCCGTCTGGCCGAGTATGCAATCGAGCAACTGCCCGCGGCTCCGGATCAGGCCTTTGTACTCGCGGAACTGACCACACCGGAGGGCACGGTTCGCAGTGAGTTGTTCCTGACCGAGTACAAGCGCTGCTCCCTGGCGGCGGCCAACGTCACGCACACGCTACAGGCCGCGGAGGGCGGCTTTGCCGTCACGCTCGCCAGTGACGCCCCCGCCTTCTTCGTGACGGTGGATGCCGAAGGGGTCCGCGGCGAGTTCGATGACAACGCCATTACCCTGCTGGGCGGCGAAACACGCACCCTGCATTTCCGGTCCAAGGCGCCGGTATCCGCCGAGGCCTTCGCTCGTTCACTTACGGTCCGGCATTTGCAGGCCAGCGCAAGTTGAGAAGGATGGTTTAGCTGGGGATTTTGGAAATGCTGGGATTGATTTATAAGTAATCGCCATGCCCGTCGATATCAGCCATCGGCGAGGAATAACGGCGCAAAACAGAAGGTCATGACACGGGTTCGTTTGTGAGAGAAGCAATGCAACAAAGGAGGAACGGAAATGAACACGAAACGTAACACGGGACGATGGCTGCATTCGGGAATCGCATTCCTGACGATGATGGGGGCGTTGGCGGGCAGCGCAGCGTACGCGGGAAGCGCGTACTACGTCGCAACCACGAACAACGGAACCACGAACGGAACCAGTTGGGCGACGGCGTTTACCGACATTCAAACGGCCTTGAACTTGGCAGGTGACGGCGACACGATCCATCTGGCCGGCCATACGTTTGGGCTGACCAACCAACTCGACTGGACCACCTCGGGCATCACCGTCCGCGGCGGCTACGAAGCCTTGGAAACCGATCCCGTTAAGTTGCCGGGAACCAATAATCCGGCCCTGTGGCCGACGGTTATCACCCGCGAAAGCGGCACAATTCGGATTATGTATATCAACGGCGCGGACAACAGCACCCTTGAATACGTTACGGTGACCGGCGGGCTGGCGCCGGCCGATCCGGCGGACGGAGATCGCCGGAATTTTGGGGC
>PWZG01000082.1 GCA_003567575.1 PVC group bacterium
CCTGTCTGTCGGAACAGTCGATCGCCATGGGCGGCATGCCCGTCGCGTTTCCCGATTTCACCAACGGCAAGTGGATGACCCGCAAGGACGCCCCGACCGGAGAATGGGCCTTGTAGCGGATCGAGAACAAGCGTCTGGCCGAACTGGGCGCCGGCGGCATCCTGGCCCCGGTGATGTTCTGGTCGCCGAACGACCCGGACTGGAACCCCAATCAGTAAGGTACTGTCAGGAAAAGTATGAAAGCGGGGATCGATTAACGATGACGGGCGACGATGACGTATAACAAGGAGACGGCGGGCAATCGTCCACCGTAATCGTCGCCCGTATTTGGAGGCAAGACGATATCATGACAACACATCCGCACCTCTTACTGACGACCGACAAGATTGACGGCCTGCGTTCCGTGGCAGAAGTCCGCACGAGCCTGGCCCAAGGCATGCCGGGACGGTTGTGGGCCACACTGCTCGCACGAGCGGAGCAGGACATTGCCATCCCTCCCTACATACCCTCGTCATCCATACCGGACCGAGCCGCCGAACAGTCGGAAACAGGCAACAGAGACTACCGGATTGTGAATGCGGCGGCGAACAGGATACAGCGCGCGGCGCTCGTGAACCTTCTCACCGGAGCGCGTCGTTTCGCGGATGAAGCGCTGAGACAGATTGACTGCTTGTACAACGAGAAGCGGTGGCCCGATTGGCGTGATCTGGCGCACCTGTCAAATCCAGCCGACTTGCGCACAGGACAGTTCATGCGCGCAATCGGCCTGGCATATGACTGGCTGTACCCTTCGCTCACCGACGACGAACGGCGATGGATCGTGGAGGGTCTCGACCGCCGAGGCATACGCCCGTTCTTCGAGTCGCTGGACATGAACGCATTCTGGGCCAGGCGCGACACCCTCCCCAACAACTGGATGACATGCATCGTGGGCGGCGCCGGCATCGCCGGCATGGCCATGCGCGAAGACCATCCGTTGAGCCGGCAGCTCGTTGACCTTTCCGTCGAGAAGTTCATCGACTACCTGAACGTCCTGGGGCCTGAAGGAGAATCCAACGAAAGCATCGGCTATGCCGGAGCAATGCACTTTCCCATCCAGTTCTTCAATGTGCATCGCTATCATGTCGGCGGCGGCGATTCGAAGCTGTTCGACCAACGCTTCCGGAAGTTCTGTGACTGGTATATGTATTTCTTTCTTCCTCCGGGCGTCAATGCGGCCTTTGGCGACAGTCATCTGAACGCGCCGCCTCAGGCTTCCATGTTCGCGATCATGGCAGCAGCGACGCGCGATCCCGTTTATCAATGGTTCTATGAACAACACGCCGCACCCACCGCGCGAGCGGACGTGTGCGAGGCCCTGCTTTCGTACGATCCGTCGGTGCCGGCCGAGCCGCCGGACGGGAGAAGGCCGCTGGGTCGCGGATTTCGCGCGCATAGCGCTTGCTGGTCAAGCCGCACAAGCTGGCATCCGCGCAGCGCCGCCTGCGCCGTATACGGCAAAGGGGGTCACGGTTCCGAAGGGCACGGTCACCATGACGCCGGCAGTGTGTGTATTGACGCATACGCACGACGACTCATCTCCGATCCGGGAAGCCTGAACTACCCGAAGGATTTCTTCGGGCCGAACCGCTACAAATACTACAACGCCGCCGCTTGGGGACATAACGTGCCGGTGTTCGGCGGCCGTGAAATGCGCGCCGGGAAGGAACACGCGGCGACCATCGTCGATATGAGGTTCGATCATCGTCTTGGCGCCGCATGGCTGGCGGACACCACGGCCATGTACGAAGGAGTGTCCCTCGTGCGGCGCGGCGTCATCCACCTGCTGCCTGGCGTTGTCGCCGTGCTTGACGTCTGCGATCTGCTGCAAGCGGAAGACGTCTCCATTCGATGGCATACCTTCGACCGCGCCGAGCCGGACGCCGCCGGCGCATTTGTCGTCGAGAACAACGGCGCCAGACTCGTCGCGCGGATGGTGTGTCTGAACGCCGATCGTCCGGCGTTCGCGCGCGGTGAGCACGAATACGTCGAGCCGTTCAATCTCGACAGGCTGGGATATCCGTTGGAGCAGAAGCGGGAGAGCTTTGTGGAGGCGCGTCTCCTCTCGCAACACGTCCGCCTGCTCTCCATCTTCAGGACATGCTGTCCCGGCGAAAGCCCGGCGGAATGGGAATCGATCGAAGACGGATGGATGATGATATCGGCAACCGGAATGGTGCGCGTTGAGAGCGACGGCGCGCGCGTCTCGGCGCAAAGCGCCGGCAAAACCATATCGATTGATGCGGTTGACGGCCGCGTGGCGATGGACGGAAGTGATATGCGCCCGGAGTGATTCCCGGTGTTGACTTTACAATCCAGGATTAGTACGCTTTATTTCGACAGTTGTGTTGGAGTGCCGTGAATAGAGTGCCGTGAAATTGAAAACGCGGGCAAGAGGAGGACGACATGAAGCATCGAGTAAGGATCGAGGTTTCGGCAGGGTGTCGGGTGGCGTGGTTGGCGGTTCGTCGTCTGGGCTGGTGGTTGTCGCTCGTGGGATGGCTCTGGGCTCTTCCGGTCGCGGCAACGGACATTTACGTGTCGACCAACGCGACGCCGGAAGCGCCCCATGACACTTGGGACAACGCATTCACGAATTTCCAGGAAGCGCTGGATTACGCGCAGGCCACGCCGGCCGTCAGCGCGATTCGTCTTGCAGGTCATGTATTCTCGGCGGAACCGCAAGAGGCCAATCAATATGTCTACCGTTTGTCGGATCGTTCGAATCTCGAGATCGTCGGCGGCTACGAAGCCACCGGGGATACGCCCGGCGCTCGCGATCCGGAACAATGGCCCACGGTCATTGCCCGAGCCGCCGGCGATGCCCGGGTCATGAACCTGGAGTCCCTTTCCAATATTGCGTTCAAAGGCGTCGCAATCAGCAACGGATGGGTCTCCGCCGACGGCGGCGGCGTTTGGTTGCTGAACTGCACCGACATCGTATTCGACACCTGCCGCATTGTGAACAACCAAACGCCGAAAAATGCCAACGTGTTCGCCGCCGGACTCTGGATGCAAGGCAGCCGCGTGACCCTGACCAATAGCCTGGTCGCCCATAACACGGCGTTACCCATCAATCTCACCCGAACCTCTCAAGGCGGCGGCGCCTATGTGGATGCGAACAGCCACCTGAATGTCTTCAGTTCGATGATTCGCGATAATCGGGCGGAAAGCAGACATAACCGAAACGCG
>PWZG01000189.1 GCA_003567575.1 PVC group bacterium
TCGGCAAACATCACTTTACTGCTGGCGCCGGTTAAAGAGAACATGTTTGCGCGGCTCATCGTTCGGCTCATGACATAGCTGCGGTATGCCTCATCGCCGTTCCTGGTGTATTTCATCTTGAAGGTCGGACAAACGTAGACTTCCTTGGTTCGGTCAACGTATTCGAATAGCTCACCGCGTGCAATACTGTTGGTGGCCCAGTCACCCCACCAGCGGGTCTGGCGAGTGGTTCGGTTCCCGGGAATTTCCTGACTTTCCCAGTCGCCCCAACCTCTGTTTTTACCCCAACGCTCCGTCGTATCGCTCCAATAAAGATGCGATGCCGCATACGGCAGTCGTCCCCGATGCCGTCCTGTCTGGGTTGTACTATAAGTTATCGCCGCCGTATGTAATTGGCGCAAGTTACTGGTGCATTGCGCGCTACGGGCGACTTCGCGCATACGGTAAACCGCCGGCAATATCAAGGCCATGAGCACCGCAATAATGCTGACGACGACCAGCAGCTCGATAAGTGTAAAACCCGTCTCCGGTTTATACCGTGATAACTGTTGTTTCATACGTAAAGTCCCCATGACAGGATTCCGCGGGCCTTCCATGATCGGCGCCTGACGAAACGTTTGCGATCGTAAAAATGAAAACATTACCCGATCACGCATCACCATTAGAGCATAAACACTGGAATTCCGCAAGCCTTGTTTTTTTGAAACTGTTGAACCGTGAACGGCTACAGCTTTTTTAGTTCGTCCGCCGTCAGCGCCCGCCATTGGCCGGGTTTCAAGCCGGCCAGGGTCAGGGGGCCGATGCGGGTGCGTATCAGTCGCCGGACGGTCAAATCCACCTGTTCGCACATTTTGCGGATTTGACGGTTTCGTCCTTCACGCAACACGAATTCCAAAACCATGCGTCCCGGCTGGGCGCCGGGGCGGATGAACCGGACCTGGGCCGGACGTGTCGGATAACCGTCGATGGTCATCGGCGCATTGAGTATCCGGAAGGTTTCGCCACGTATCGGTCCGCTGACGGTGACGCGATATACTTTCGCATGCGCGCACGATGGATGCGTCCAGCGATTAATCCATTCCCCGTTGTCGGACAGCAACAATGCGCCCTCGCTTTGTTTATCCAGGCGACCGGCCGTCAGCAGGGTGGGACCGGCGTCGGGGAACAGTTGAAAGACGGTGCGGCCCTCTCCAGCCGCCCGTGTGCAGACACGGCCACGCGGTTTATACAGCAGGTAGGCCCGGTGCACGGCGGTTGGAAGCTGAATCATACGGTCATCGACCGAAATACGGTCATGCACCGCATCAGCGCGCTGACCAAGATGCGCGACCTCGCCGTTGACTTTTACGCGTCCTTCCCGGATGAGCGTCTCGGCATGCCGGCGCGCGGCAATGCCGGCGGCGGCCAGCAGTTTCTGCAGGCGGACGGGTGGATTTCTGGAAGGGTTTTGGTTCATGTGCGTTGTCATCAGGTGCAATAGCGTGGCCGCCGTAAAAAGCGCCTTTTAAGTATTGTCAGCGCCCGTTTGCGGTTGCTAATCGGAACCATCATATCAGTCCCCAGTGAAAATTCAATGTGTTTTTGGAAAATCCTTCAACCACGACCTTTCAACGACAAAATCCATCGCGAAATCATCTCGAAAATCAACAAATCAACAACACGCAATTTCCCGGGACTTGACAAACGCGGTCTCTACGCGGCATAATAACGGCCAGTTCACAAATGCGGGCGTTGCTTAGTGGTAAAGCTCCAGCCTTCCAAGCTGGTCACACGGGTTCGATTCCCGTCGCCCGCTCCAGCCCGTAAACCCCTTGAAAAACGGCGCTTCTGGTTCGGCATCGTGATCGACAAAAGCTCACGACAAAGCCATCCGCTTCGCGGGTTATCTCAGACGAGTGGGGGCCCCTGATTTCGCGGCGAACTCATGTTTTTACTGTATCATCTCGACATCGATGCGGTAATATCGCGTTTGGTCGATGGGAGCGCCGTCGTTGTGGACATAGGTTATGGTCCCGTTGGTGTGGCTTTCCTCTTCGTGGATGGGATCGCCCCAGTCTGGTTCCGGTTGCAGGGTGGTTGTCCGGTAAACCCGGTAGCGTCGCCCGGCAACGCCAGGCCAGGAAATGATATCCTGGTTTTCGCTGCGCAAGATATTCGCCACGATGAATCGCGAGCCTGGATCAGTCGGATCCACGCCGGCGATATAGGCTTGCCATGCGATCATGCCGTCGCCGCGGAAATCGGTGGTCTCGGCTTCATTGTAATCGATGCCGGGCTGGATCAGGTTGTACACGTCGAACCACCAGTGCGGCGTTCCCTGTGCGGCGCGCAGCAATTCGCCCACGATCCCGACGGCTACCGGACTGTCCAAAAGCGCCATGTCGTCGGGCGCGATATCGCCGGCCAGTAATGGCGTTTGATCGCCGAAGGTTAATCTGACGGCTTTGATCGTGTTGCTGCCGGGCGCCGAGATATCTACCCAGCCCAGGCGCACCCATTCGTCGCGGCCTACGCCGGGCGACAAGGGACTCGCGCCGCCGAAATTGAGCAGGGATGTTTCCTCCACGGCGCCGCCGGTATTCTGTCCGAACAACAACCCGTGTTGCGGCGTGCCAAGGTTTGCCGGCGGATCGTCGTCCGCGTAGGCGTAAACTTCCAGATTCAGCCTGGCATCCGCGATTCCGACCTTGCCGGTACCGGTACAGCGCAACCAGATTTCCGCAATGAACGGTTCATCCTGAGTGTATTGTGTCCGGTTGCGATAGGACGCGAAAACGCTGTCATTCATCCGGTCAACCCCGGCGGCATGATCCACAACCCGCAAGGCGGCATGAATCCGGCTTTCGACCGCGATCGTCACCGAACCCGGCAGGCGGGTGGGACGAACGGTGACCAAGCCGTTGGTTTCCGCCAATACCGCAGTCGGACATCGCGTCCAGACCTGGCCGTCGACCCAGGTGACCGGTACGACGCCGCCGGCGGACTGAAGCGTTGGTTTAAGGGTTAACCTTGCCCATTCCCCGTTGCGTACTGCGACACTGTCGCCGGAACTGAAAGCGGCCAAACTGACGAGGGTTCCGCCGCCGGCCACGCGGCGGGTTGCCGTATCGAACCAGAATCCGTCGCCGACATCTTCGCCGCGACGGGCGTGCCGCAGTTCGATTCCCGGCGGCAGATACAAGGCGGCATTGAATCCGGCGTAAGGAACTTTGCCGTCTTCCATCA
>PWZG01000173.1 GCA_003567575.1 PVC group bacterium
CCGCGATAACGGGAGTCCGCGTAACCGCCCAATATCTGTGTACCCCGCGGCACATAAAAAAACAAGCTGAATCCGACTTGCGGCCGGAAACCGGCGCGCAACGTCACCGGCATTCCATCGGGAAACTCGATCTCATGACGGGCATCGCCATCGGATACGTGCAGCGTGTGCAATCCCGCGAAGGGCGTCCTCAAGATCACCTCATGCCACGCGCCATCGGGCGGCGTGGTATCATCCGAATCGACCGGTTCTCCAAGCTCTTCCAGCGGTGAGGTAAGCGTCAGGGTGACCGGCCCACGATTATCCCAGGTAATCCCGCCGCGTATCCGCAGGGGGATCTCGCCGGGTTCTTCGACCCATATATGGAATTCGCGGCGGCTACGGTTGATGCCATTATATCCGAAACTCCCCGTATCATGGACGCCCGCATCCAAGTTCAATGCCCCGGCAGCCGGGATCAGGTCGTCGCTGAATTCCAGTGGCTCGAAATCGAGCAATGCATTGTTCGCGATTCCTGCCGTGACCATGGCGCGGATCGCCGTCGGTTCCTCATCCCGTGCCGCGCCGCGCAGACGCTCGCGCAAGCCGTCGATATCCCGAACCGGCGTCACGCCGGCGGGCGCGCTGCGCCGGGTATGCAATCGACCGGCATTGACCATCTGGCGGTCCGCCATCAGATAGCCGTGTTGCACCCATCGTTCGTACCGTTGCTGCCGGGCATCGCCCGCCGCGTTGATCGTCTCGAGCCATTTTTCGATAAACCGTGTGTAAAGCGTCAGATCGTCGAACCGCGTGATGACCGCCGGATCATCGGTCAGATCATACGCCTCGCCGAGGCGCCGGTACATCAAGCCGACCAGATGTTCGCTCAACAGAGGTTGTCGCTGTCCGTCCTCGAACCGGTGCAGCAGGCGGTAAAAGGCGGCCATCGGTTCGCGGGCAGCGCCGAACGCTTTGGTAAGAAAATCCTCGAACAAGACCTCCACGCGATCCAATTCACCGAGATCCCACATGGCCCGCGCCAGGACGTAGATTCCGAATCCGGCCGCGCCCCATTCGCCGCCGATATTGGCGCTGTTAAACCGCGCGCCCATTGCGTGAAACCGGGGAAGCGTACCTTGAAGATACGTCAGATCGGCGACCCGGGCGGTATTCGGCATTCCGCCACTACCGTAATAATACTCGCGCAATCCGATCCGTTGCGCGCCGCGCTCGGACCAGGCCTCGATCAGTTCCGTCGCGCTATACCCTTCGCGCAGGTACCGCGTCGCGATACTGACGATCACCTTCGGATGAACCCGTTGCATCACCGGCGGCGGCGAATGGTTGCCGTAGGCATACATGCCCACATACTTGGGACCATATTGCAGCGCATTGATGGCTTCGGCCACCTCGTTGGCCAACAGGACGACGCGATCGGAGATACTGGGTCCGATGGCCGCGCATTCCGCGCATGCACACCAGTTCCCGCCATCACTGGGATCCATGGAGATACTGTCGATCCCCGGATCTTCATGCAATCGCGCAACGGCATCGGCGATGACCAGAGCGCGCAGATCGTCGTTGGCGATACAGAACTTGGTATTGCCGCCGATATTTTCGCGCCGTCCGTTGTGCAGGGCATAGAACTCGGGATGTTCGTCGAACGCTTGTTGATTGCGCCGGATGATTCCGCGATAGGCATGCCCGGTAGACAATCGGAATCCGGTTGCCGCACGGTTGCGCCGGTTCCATCGGTCGAAATCGGCGCGATACCAATGCGAACCATGCCATATCCGCCGGTTATGATAATGGGGACGTTGAACCGTATCGACGGCAATCCGCACCTTGTTCGTGACCGGAACGTACTCCCAGGTCGAGGTCGGAAAAAACTGCCGGTGGCCCAGACGATACAACAAATCCCAGACGGCATGCGCGACACCAATTTCCGTGGCGCCGATGACAAACAATCCGTCAGCATGCGATCGCAAAAGGTAATCTTCACCGCCCAACGGATCGTCAGGGGAAAATCGCACATCCCATTCGTGGTCCGGGAAATCCCGCACCGTCCCGAGTGTCACGCCGCGCCGGCCATCGCCTTCCTCAATCGGGAAAGTCTTGCCGGTGATCCGGCCCAGCATTTCCGACAATGTCACCGCATGCTCGCGGACGGACTCCGACGCACCTGGACTTAGCACGACCGGCAACGGGGCGCGATCCGGTGACGCCAGCACGATCGCCGGCGGTTCCCCGGCGGCATGCATCCCGGCGCACAGGAACGTTGTCGTGGCAATCAGCCGGCTAAAAAAACCACGTGATACGCGTTGGACAGCGATCAATTTCGAAAAAAGGTTCATGACGTTTCCCTTCATCGTCTCCTTCCCATGACAACGGCATGCATGGCAAGTTGCGGTGGCCGTTGGGTTTTCGGAATCAGCGGATTGAATTTCTTGCTCATTCAGGACAATCCCAAGGTGCATAGTTCCAGTTTTGGGTTAAATTCATCATGGCAAAATCGACGGCATCCGTTTGCGGAACGATGACGGCAACATCGAGATCGGCGCCTTTTTCAAGATCGATCCACAGACGTTGTTCGCCGGTTTCCAGAAGAATATCGCCGATCCGATACCATCCCCAGTGCCGGGTGTATAGATCGTAATGTTGATACATTTTCGTATTCGCCTGCTCCGCCGATTGCCAGTCACACGGCCGGTATGACGTAGTCAATTCGCGCGCGGGTTGATCGCCGGCGGAGATGCGCAACCGCGGCTCGGCCTCGGGTTCCCAGCGCGCGTGCAGCCAAAGCGCGTATCGTCTGGCTACCGGCGCGTCGGTCATGAACCCCAATGTTCCGTCGTCCAGAACCTTCACGTAACCGCCCCCACTGAGATCGGGCGCTTCGCGGTATTCAATCCGTCCTTTTTGGATGACGGCCGTTTCGGCTTCGAGTACGCCCGCGGTTCGCGCGATCAATATCACGCCTTGTTCCCGCCGCGGTTCCTTGTCCGGTTCCTCAATGATCACCTCAAACGGCGTGATGGTTCCTTCGTTGATCGTGTCCGGCATACGCAGCCGAAACGCGAGCGCGATCCGTTCGCCGATATTTTTTTTAACGGCTTGCCGGTTGGCTCCCTCGATCCATGCCGCCGCCGGCCCCTCGATCCTGACGGCGCCGTTCATGGCGCGGCCGAGCAAACCGATTTCGAGCGGCACGGACGCGCCGGGCGCGGCGACGA
>PWZG01000242.1 GCA_003567575.1 PVC group bacterium
ACCCCATTGATCCGATAGGATACATTTGGAGGATGCAGGGCGCCGTCGCCAAGTGGCTAAGGCAGCGGATTGCAAATCCGCCATCGGGGGTTCGAATCCCCCCGGCGCCTCTTCCCGCCTCATCTCGCCCTTTCTCGCCTAAAACGTGCATTGGCAACAACTTAGGGCCTGTATCCACCTCGTCATCGTCTCGCTTGTCTTGGGGGGGCGTTTTGCCACGTTTTGCCCCGTTTCGCCGCATGTTGCCGTTCAGGTGCCCCCGCATCTGCCCCCGCATCTCGTCCGTGCCGGTCGCCTGCAGGGCCGATTCGTGGGGCTTCGGTTCATCCAGGGGCCCCGCCTCGGGCAGGGCTTCCAGGGCTCCGGTCAGGTCATGCAGCCGGGCATGGGAGTATCGACCGATCGTCAAAACGGGGGTAGAATGTCGGGCCAGTTCCTGAGCCGTCTTGACCGATGCCCCGCCCGCCACGATGCCGGATACGTAGGTATGACGGGTAGCATGGAAATCGACCAACCGGCCGTCATGGTCAACCGCTCGCAGGAAATCGGACCGTTCCCGCCGCTCCCTTTCCTCGGGGGTGTCCGCTTGGTCAATCCAAGCCATCCGGGCCGCTGCCAGGTCCTGCCGCATCATCCGGGCCGTTCCCTGGGGCAGGTCACCGAACACCGCCGCGTCCCGTGGGCGTTCCCGCAGCCAGGGGCGCAGCAACTCGGCCAGGTCCTGCCGTATCGGTTGAACGTCCAACCGTCGCCGTTTCGAGTACGCTGCAGCCACTGTCACCGTGGGCGGGTCACTGTCCAAACCGAACGATGCCGGCGTCAGGCTCCGCAGTTCGGAAGCTCGGAACCCCGTTCCAAGTGCCAATCGGTAAACCATTGCTCGGTCGGGGCCGGGCAGGTTGTGCATCGGCGTCGTGTACCCCCGGGTGAAGTCCAGAAGGTAAACCAGTTCCTCGGGCGTCAGTTCCCGCCGGATGTGCCGCGGGTCCGTGTCGGCATTGAATGCGGAAAGTCCCGCGAGGGGGTCATCGGGCAACCGCTTGTCCCGCCACAGCCATCGGGTGAAGCTCTTGACCGATCGTAAATAGGCGTTGCAGGTCCGCAGGCTCCGCCCGTCCGTTCGCAGGTCACCGATAGCCCGTTGAATCGTTGGGCCGGTCAGGTCCCGAATACTGCCGGCGTTGGTTGCGGCAGCCAGGAACACGATGTGGTTATTCGTCATGCGAACGTGTTTTGCCGTGTTCCCTCGGGCTGCCAAATCCCCTCGGAATTCTGCCAGGTGTTCCGCGAGGGGGCGCCGGGCTGCCTCGGTCAATCGCTCTTGTGCTGGGTCGATATGCCCCCGCCGCCTTAGGGCCACGTCGCGTTCGATGCCATCGGCCACCATCTGGGCCGATGCCTTGTCAGCGCATCCCGTGGGGGCTTTCCGCCTCCGGCCGTGTTCATCGAAGTATTGGACCGTGTACGTGTCGGCCGTCCGGATCATCCGGTCACCGGCCGGGTTCAGGGGGGCGCGTCGAGTTCGCCCCGTCCGTGGATCCGTCCATTGTGCGTGGGGCCTGCCCCGATGTGTGACAATCGCCGCCCCCTCGGGGACCGGTCGGGTTTCCTGCCTCTTGTAAAGCGTCGCCATCGTTCCACCTGCCTTTCATGGGGCCGCCTGCCTGCAGCCGTATCGTCAATTGTCGCCAGTTCTCGCCACGAATACCACCCCACACGCCACCCCGCAGTATCCCACCAAATGCCCGCATAGCCGCGTTCGGCCTGCAGGGAATCGACTATGGAAATTCCACAGTCAGACGTTCGCCACCAAATGCCCGCATAGCCGCGTTCGGCCTGCAGGGGTCAAGGGTCAGGGCCGGGCGTTTGCGTTCGTTTCCGGGCCGCTGGGGGCCTCGGTCTGCCGCAGTTATTCTCCCTTGCGGGGGGCGGTGTGCCGATTTCGCCAGCAGTCGAAACATAACCCCGCTCGCCGGCCGGGCTGTCCGGGGATCACCTCGGGCCGTCCACAGTCGCTGCAGGTCGGGACCACCTCGGCCACGATCGCATCGGGGACCACCGGGGGCTGGGGCCGCCGGGCTGCCGGCGTCGGGCTTATCGCGTACCTCCGGAACCACCGGGCCGCCAGCGCCCGCAGCCGGGGGCCGGCCGTGCAAGGGTCGCACTTGACGCAATGCCAGCCGCCCCGCAGGTCCCGCCACTGCTCGATTCCCCCGCAGCTCGAGCAGGGGTCGGGAATGTCCGCCATTTCCAGAGCCGGGCCGTTCGTCCGCTCGTCCCGTCCGCGCTCGAGGTTCGCCCCGTCTGTCATCCGGTCCATGCCGTCGCCCCCCCGCCATCATCAAACCGCGTTTCTTCGGGCAGCCATGCCAGCTCCATTTTGCCGGTTTCCCCGTGCCGATGCTTGGCTACGATCAGCGTTGTTCTTGCATCCGAATCCGGACGATGGAGGAACGTGATAAGATCCGCGTCCTGTTCGATCGCTCCCGATTCCCGCAAATGCGCCAATCGGGGTTCGGTCCGATCCGCTTCCCGATTCAACTGGCAGAGTGCCAACACCGGAACGACTAGCTCTTTCGCCAGCCGCTTCAGTCCCGCCGATACCGCCGCCACCTGTTCATGTCTTGGTCGCGTCTGATCATCGGGTTGCACCAAGCCGATGTAATCGACCGCCAACAGAGCCAAACCGCTTGCCACCCGTTCCCGCTTGGCTACCGCCCGAATAAGCGGCAGCGTCGCTGTCGGTGGTGCCCAAATCCGCAAGGGGACCCCGTCAACCTCCGTCGATGCCCGCTCAAGATCCTGCAGGTCGCTGGGGGTCACGTCGCCCGCCCTGAGCAACCGAGAATCCACTCGGGACCGTCCGCACAGAACCCGCGTCACCAACTCTCGGTCCCTCATCTCCAAACTGACGAACAAGACGGGTCGGTGTCGCATCGCGTTATGCATCGCCACCTGCAGGGCCAGCGCCGTTTTGCCTACTCCGGGCCGGGCCGCCAGAATAACCAGCTCGCCGGGCTGCCAGCCGCCCGTTGTCTCGTCATGCCGAATCAGGCCGGTCATGATGCCGCGGGGCGCCGCCGAATCCCTGTCCCGCAGATCAGCAATGATTTCCCCCGCCACTTCGTCCAGTTGCCGGGGGGGATCGGCCACCCGCTGCCCAATCGTCGCCAGTCGAGATTCCAGCCATTGCCCGATGTCCGCGGGATCCGCA
>PWZG01000291.1 GCA_003567575.1 PVC group bacterium
CCTGCAACGGAACACGGATTTGGAAACGCTTGGGATCATGACGGGATTTTCGAATGAAGGCGGGAAATGACGATCTTCGGGACGGGATATCGAATGCTTTGCCAAGCGCTAATGCGCAAGGAAGACGTGACCCTGGGGTATGACGAAATACCCAAAGCACCTAAAGACCAAAAGTAAAACACCCAATACAAACAAGATATTTGGCATTCTAACTTCGTCATTCGTGCTGCCTTCGAGCTTCCGTCTACGCGCTTCGCGCTACGCCGCGACACGTGGGTCTTTCGTCATTCGGATTTCCGGGCGCATTCCACCTACTGAGCACACGCTATTGATCCATCGGGGAATGACGGACGGAAGTGATATGCGCCCGGATGTGAGGGAGGACTTGACGGGGAATCCTTTCCGGCGTATAATGGAAGCATGAAAACCACCATTGATATTCCTGAAGCCACTCTTAAAGATGCCTTGCGATTGTCGGGCGCCAAAACGAAGCGGGCTGCCGTCGTGCACGCCATGGACGAGTTCATCCGACGCAAACGCATGTCCGAAGCCGTGAATCTCTTGGGGCAGAGCGATACCTTTCGGTCGCATGACGATCTGATAAAGGCGCGGTTGAAGCATCGGACGGCATGAAACTAATCGACACCTCGAGTTGGATTCATGCCCTGCGCCGGCAGGGCTCGGTTGAAGTGCGCGATCGGGTCAAAGCGCTTTTAGACGCCGGCGAAGCCGCCTGGTGTTCCATGGTGCGACTGGAGCTTTGGAACGGCGTCGGCAGCGAGAAAGATCGAAAAATCCTCTTGGCCCTGGAAGATGTCATTCCGGAATTGCCGGTTACGGATGAAATATGGCAAGCGGCTTACGACCTGGCGGACCGTTGCCGGAGGACGGGCAAGACCGCCCCGGTTCAAGACATCCTCATTGCGGCCTGCGCCAGAACGTATCGCGTCGGTCTTGAGCATGACGACCGGCACTACGATTGGTTGATGACTGTCTGACCGGAACCATAAGTGAGCGGGGTCTGACCTTAGAATGAAAAATAGTTGGTGAAACATTCATAATCATTCCACGCAATGGAATAATCAGAGCCAAAACATGATAACATCGTATCGCTCACCTTGCCTTTTGATAAGCAATGAGCGCATTGCGCTCTCTTGCGGAGCGGAACGGCTGCCGCCGTTCCGTAGAAGTCGTTGGACACTTGACGGCGTCATGGGGGATTTGGCATCATTACAAATATTCGGTTGTGCTTCCCCGTGGAACCAAAGAGAAAAGGACACCCATGCGTAACTCACGGATCAAACTCGATGGCCATGCTTTTTACCACGTGCTTACCCAACTGGTTGACGGCGCCCGGCCCATGGGGCCGGAGGAAAGGGAACAGTTCCGCAAATTGATGCGCGCCTATGAAACATTCTGTGGCCTGCATGTTCTGACCTATTCAATCACGGCGTCAAGTGTTCATATGTTGGTGGAAACGCCGGAATCTGAGGAGCAGGACCCGGATGAAATTGTTCACCGGATGCGCGCGATTTACACGCCCCGACAGATTCGGGAACGTGAGGCCCTCTGGGCATCGTGGCGAAACGATGGCAATGAAGTTGCCGTGCAGCAGGATCTTGACCGAATCCATTCGCGAATGAACGATCTTTCGATGTTCATGAAGACGCTCAGGCAGCGGTATTCCCAGTGGTATAACCGGCGCACCTCACGTCGGGGCACCTTGTGGCAGGAGCGGTTTAAAAGCGTGGTGTTGGAAGGACGCGGCAACGTACTTTTGACGATGGCGGCCTACATTGATTTGGATGCGGTCCGCAAGGGGTTGGTGAAGGATCCAAAGGAGTATGGCTGGAGCGGTTATGGGGAGGCGATGGCCGGCGGCAAACCGGCGCGACAGGGGTTGCGGCGTCTGGTCGCGGTGGACGGTGGTTCGCCATCTTGGACAACAGCGCACAAACGGTACCGCACATGGTTGTATGCGAGTGATGACTCAAGGCGTGTTGGCGAAACAGCCGGCGATTCCAGTCCGACGCAGGCCGACGTGGAACGCGCCTTAAACGGCGAGGGCAATCTGAAGCTACCGGAACTGTTGCGCTGCCAAGTGCGGTATTTCAATGACGGGGCGGTATTGGGCAGCCGCGAGTTCGTCAATGCCGTTTTCGAAAAACATCGCGGTTGTTTCGGTCCCAAGCGTAAGGAAGGCGCCCGGCCGTTGCGCTTTGGCGAATGGAACGGATTGTGCAGCGCTCGCGATTTACGCAAGGCACCGTTGACCTCACCGGCACTGGGAAACGATTGAGGAGAAATGCAGGACCCCACGTGACACTTGTCGACGGCAACCGTCGTCATTGGATAATTCCGGAAGATCAAGGACGATAACACACGTAGCCGAGGCTGTCCTCGTGATGGCCTTTGTTTCAGCATTTCAGCGTTTCCTCATGCCTGTCCCTTGACAGCCCTGAAAAACCCCGCCATCTGCAAATTCATGATCCAGATCGCGCGGTTCGACCAACTCGGTTCCGGCGTCCTCAACATCCACAAATACTGGCCTCTCTACGCCCCCGGCACGGAACCTGTCTTCCGCGAAACCCGCCACGGCTTCGAACTCGTCCTGCCATTGCCGGAAGCCGCTGCCGAGGCCGAGTCGGGGCCAGAGTCGAAAACACTGCACCACCCCGAAGCCATCGCACAAGCCACCGCACAAGTCGCAGGGAAAGTCGCCATGCAAGTCGCCATGCAAGATACCATGCAAGTCACCATGCAAGTCGAAGAGCTGTTGAGAATCTTTTCCGGAACGCATACACGGCAGGATTTGCAGGACATGTTGGGTTTGGCCAATCGTGATTATTTCCGCCTCAGCTACCTGCAACCCGCCCTTGAACAAGACCTCATCGAACGCACCATCCCCGACAAACCCAACAGCCGCCTCCAAAAATACCGGATCACCGAAAAAGGCCGTTTGGCGGCGGGTAAGGGAAAAGTATGAAGGCGACATCCGCCAAAGTAGCGGCATCTTCCAGCTCCCTGGGAACGCCGACGTCCCCGTCGGCAGCGAAAAAGGGGAAAAGTGTCTGTCCCGAATGGCACTTACTTAAGCTCATTGAACACAAAAGGGCGTGAAAAGTACGTGCTGCAATGACGAAACACCCAAATACCCAAGCACGAAAGAATGACGAAGTTAGAATGCCAA
>PWZG01000425.1 GCA_003567575.1 PVC group bacterium
CGGCCCGACCTCGGCACCCAACGGCCCGCACACCCGGAGGCGCACGTCGGGCCGACATGCGCCACACGGAAGGCTATCGTCCATCTTTTCCTATGTTCTCTCAGACAAGTGGCGCCGGCGACCAACGTGCGCGGCTACAGCGCCTTTTCTGTAGCCGGCCACGTTGGGGCCGGCGCTTGCGCGAAGCATGGTTAACCGGTTTTCATGGTCTCAGGGATTCGCTTCAAAAACAGGCGTTGACGACGTCACGGAAACGGTTGACGAATATGGGTTTCAGACCCTTGCGGATATGACTCGGTAAATCCTCGAAATCTTCGCGGTTTTCAGCGGGAAAAATCAGCGTCGTGATTTTGGCGCGTTTGGCGGCGATGGCTTTTTCCTTCAATCCGCCAACGGGCATGACGAGACCGGTAAGGCTCAGTTCACCGCTCATGGCGCAACGGAGTCGCAATGGTTTCCGGATTGCCAATGAGTACAGGGCACACGCCATGGTGATGCCGGCCGAGGGCCCGTCTTTGGGCGTCGCGCCGGCGGGAACGTGTAGATGTATCAATGTCTTTTCAAAGAATTCGCGACATCCGGCGTCACTATCCAAAAACGCGCGTACGAACGTGTAGGCAATTTCTGATGATTCGACCATGACTTTGCCAAGCTGTCCGGTTTGCTTGAATCCCGCCTTATTGCTGTGAACACGGGTTGCCTCGACGTGCAATACTTCGCCACCGTGACTGGTCCATGCCAGGCCCGTCACAACGCCGATCATACGCCGGCTGAACGGATCCTTATCGGAGTAGACCCGTTTGCCGAGAAATTCACGAACATCTTTCTTGTGCAACCGGATACGGGTGTCCGGTTTGCGTACAATGGTCATGGCGGACTTGCGCATGACTTTACGAATGTTGTTTTCCAGCGAACGTACACCAGGTTCACGGGCGTATCCGTCGATAATGTCGTTCAGCGTCGAGGTCGGAATCGTTACTTCGCGTTTTGTTAATCCGTGACTCTTCAATTGTTTGGGAATCAGATGGTCTTGCGCAATCCGCACCTTTTCTTCGCGGATGTATCCGGCCAGGTGAATAACTTCCATCCGGTCCAAAAGCGGCGAGGGGATGGTGTCCACCTGATTGGCGGTGCAAAGGAAAAGAACGTTGGATAGATCGAAGCGTACATCTATATAATGATCGAGGAAATCACGGTTTTGTTCCGGATCAAGCACTTCGAGCAGGGCGGAAGCCGGATCGCCGCGGAAACTGGCGCCGATTTTATCGACTTCATCCAGCATGATCAATGGATTAGCGGTTTTACAATGTTTGATCGCCTGAATGAATTTTCCTGGCATAGCGCCGATATAGGTACGGCGATGGCCTTTGATTTCCGCTTCATCCTGCATGCCGCCCAGCGAAAACCGGTAAAACTTGCGGCCCACGCAATGGGCGATGGAATGACCAAGCGACGTTTTGCCGACGCCCGGCGGACCGACAAAGCAGATGATCGATCCCGAAATGCGGCCCTTGAGAATGCCGACCGATAGAAATTCCAGAATGCGTTGTTTTACGTCGTTTAGTCCATAATGGTCGGCATTGAGTTTGCGGCGCGCTTGTTGTAAATTGAAATTATCACGTGTATACACGCCCCACGGCAACGATGTCAACCAATCGAGATAATTGTGACATACCGTATATTCGGGGGAATGCGGTTCGATCAGCTTGATTTTTTCGATCTGTTCGTCGATGCGTTCCTTCGCTTCCTCCGTCAGTTTCAGGCTGCTTAGACGCTCGGTATATTTTTCGATTTCGGCTTCTTTGCCTTCCTTGGACAATCCCAACTCTTTTTTGATGGCTTTTAATTGTTCACGCAGGAAAAACTCGCGTTGTTGCGTGGATATTTTGTCCTCGATTTGTTTGTTGATTTTGGCCTGTACTTTTGACAGGGAAACTTCTTTTTTGAGTAATAAAACGGTTTTTTCGATACGGGTATAAATATCGAATGTTTCGAGTACTTCCTGTAGTTCCGCTGCCGTCGCCGTGGTCATGCTGGCGGCGAAATCCGCGAGCCGTCCCGGTTCATTGAGGTTGGATCGGCTTAGGAACATGTTCAGTTCCTCTTTGAACAACGGATTCAGTTGCACCAGTTCCTTGATTTCCTGAATAATCGAGACAGCGTACGCTTTAAGTTCTTCGGTGATCTCGATATCGGGATCGGGATGGTATTTAACTTCAGCGACCAAATGTGGTTTGGTTTTGATAAAGCGCACGATTTCAAAACGTTCGATGATGCCGACCAGGATCTGTGTCGGCGCCTGCGACGATTGCTGTGCGATTTGCGCGATCTCGGCAACCACCCCGACATGATGCAATGCTTCGCTGGGATCATCGATGTCATCATGGACTCTGTCTCCAGGCGTATCGGCCTGGCGACTGAGTACCAAACCGATCATGCGGTTGTCTTTGACGACCTCATGCACCATCTCTTTGGCGTCATCCCGCTGAATGGTCAGCGGCACCATGATTCGCGGGAATAATGGCCGGTTACGCAACACGTGAAGCGGCAGTGTCGTCGGCAACGAAACGTTCCGCGGTGCAACGGCGCCGTCGTTTGGCGAAGCGCTGTTGTCCGGAACCGGTTCACGCACTATTTCAATCTTAGGTACTTTGTCTTTTTTTTCAGATTTTTTCATGGAATGTATCCTGTTATCCGTAAAGCGGTCCCAACAGCGTGCAGGCGCGGAAATCGTCGGCGCCGCAGCGATCCCAGAGCGTAGGCCGGAAGATATCACGTTTGTCTATGTTATGCATATCGACCGGAATACGCAGCATGGCATTGAGCGTAATCAAATCAGCGCCAATATACCCGAACGAGTTGGCGTCGTGGTTGGGACCGATGCGCGACATATACTCGAAAGACGACATATTGCGCGGCGCCCAGTAACTTTCCGGCCAGGTACGATTGGTTGCGTTGCTGATATGATCGGCAACGGTCGCGGGCAATTCGACCGTATCGCCTTCGACGATGGAACAGGTTAGCCGATCACCGATCGTATTGTAACGGTATGCGGTCATGGGAAGATTGCCCGGGGTACGGAAATGGCTGGACAGTCCGTCACCAGGGAAATACGTCAGCTCGGCGCCCATATAAATCGTGGCCCGCAGGGCGGCATCCATGATTTTTTTCTGTATTACACGGTCGTTAC
>PWZG01000597.1 GCA_003567575.1 PVC group bacterium
AAAGCGGCTTGGGGCGTATTCTACAGTACCCTGTAGCATGGACACCTCTATCTAAAAGAACCCGCCGGTGTCGCCTGAACCGGTTCCCCTATGCGCTCCTCTACCAGATTCGGGGTGACATTATTCTGGTTGTGGCGGTTCAAAGCTTGCACAAACACCCTGATTCCTGGATTTCTCGACTCCCCTCAGAAGAGATATGATAAATGGCGAACAAAGCCCTTGACCGTACTTCGGGTTAGTCGCGCCGCTTCGCTCTGCGACGAACCCGAAGCCGTTCAGGGCGTCTGCATGAGACAATATGAGCACCCTCGACAAAGCGATTGAGATTGCGGCGCTGGCACATGCTGGACAGACGAGAAAGAACGGCACGCCGTATATCCTTCATCCCATTCGGGTGATGTTGCGTCAGCACACTCAGGACGGGATGATCGTGGCTATTCTTCATGATGTGGTCGAAGACACGGATGCCACTCTTGATGATCTCCGTCGTGCAGGATTTGAAGATCACATCCTTTCCGCCATATCATTGCTCACGCATGCGGATGGCGCGCCGTATGACGATTACATCCGACGGATCACGGAAAATCCGCTGGCGGTTTCCGTCAAGATTGCCGATCTTGAAGACAACGTGAATACGCAAAAAATCATGGAGGTCTACGCATTGTCGCAAGACATTGAAAAGCAACTGAAAGAGAGAAGAGCTTTCCACTGGGATTAAATAGCAGAACCAAGCCCTGCTGCGTACGTCGCTTACGCGCCGCCGCAGAGTGCAGGCGTGGGTCAAAGAAGATGAAGAAAAAGGGAAAAATCGACTTCACGGAAACGCAGGGTCAATACCTCGCGTTTATCTACAACTACTCGGTGATCCATGGACGAGCACCGGCAGAAGCCGAATTGGAACACTTTTTCGGCACGACTCCGCCCACTATCCACCAGATGATTCTGAAGTTGGAACAGAAGGGAATGATCAGCCGTGTGCCGCATCAGGCCCGCTCAATAAAATTGCTGCTTCCGGCTGAGGTGTTGCCGATTTTGAAACCAAGAGAAACCGGAGACCCAACGCTCACCTCGGACCGTATTTTCAACCCGCGCGGACGCGGGGTGAAAAACGGTCAAGGTGAGCGTTCGGCACAGAATGGTGAACGATCAAGAGAGAGAGGCATGGTTTTGAATAAAGGCTTTATAAGTTACGATGATTTTGGCGCCGTTGGTGACGGGGTCACTGATGACCTGCATGCCATTTGCCAAGCGCATGCGCACGCCAACGCTGGGGGTATAAGCGTCAAAACGAAACCTGACGCAACATACCACTTAGACTCCCGTGCGCTGACGGCAATCATAGCCACAGATACCGAGTGGAGCACGTCGCGCTTTACCATTGACGACACGCGGGTTGAAGATCACAAGGCACCGCTCTTTGAAGTGCGTTCATTACTGGAACCGGAAGATATCCGATGCGACCGGATCACGCGCGGACAGAAATGCTTTGATACCAGAACCGAGCACGATTGTTTTGTGTATGTAAAGAACGAGAACAAAAAGCGCTACATCCGGCGTGGCCTGAACCAGAACTCCGGAGTGCCCCAGAACGATTGTTTCATCCTTCGCCGGAATGGCTCAATCGAAGGTGAAATCGATTGGGACTATGAAGCCTGGACCCGTATTGAAGCCTATCCCATCGACGGGAAACGGCTCGTCCTGCGCGGCGGCATCTTCACCACCTTTGCCAACCGAATGAAGCAGGAGACAGGTTACAATTACTGGTCTCGGAATATTGTGATACGCCGATCAAACGTCGAGGTCGAGGAACTAACGCACTACGTCGTTGGCGAGACCTCTACGGGACACCCCTACAGAGGGTTCATCAGTGTCGAAAAATGCGCTGACATCACCCTGCGAGGCTGTTTTTTCAGCGGACATAAGATTTACTTGACCATCGGAGCTGCGAGCAAACCAGTGAGGATGGGATCGTACGACATTCACGCGAACAATGTGGTAAATTTCCACATGACCAAATGCCGCATGAACCACATATGCGACCGTACACGCTGGGGCGTTATAGCAACAAACTTCTGCAAAAACATTCTGCTGGAGGACTGTACCCTGTCCAGAATGGATACACATATGGGAGTCTCAGGAACGTATACGATCAGCCGATGCCGTCTGGGGCATATGGGGATCAACGCCATCGGCCGCGGATTACTCACCGTAGAGGACTCCGAACTGTACGGCAATGCCTTGGTTAGTTATCGCGGCGATTATGGCAGCACGTGGGAGGGCGATCTCGTTATCCGCAACTGCCGCTGGATCCCCGCCTGCGGAGCCAAAACATGGCCCCACATGATAAGCGTAAACAATGACGGAATGCACAATTTCGGCTATCCATGTTCCATGCCCCGGCAAGTAACCGTCGATTCTCTCGTTGTCGACGACAGAAACCATCCCGACGACTATAGCGGTATGTTTCTATTCACAGATCCGGATGCCGGCTACCGTCCATCCGAAGGTGCAAAGCCAATGACAGAACGTCCTTTCCCGTATGCATTATGCCGGACAGTTACCGTCCGTGGATTGACTCTGTTAAGTGGTAAGATTCCTTGCTTATCGCCTAATGACGAATTTGTGAAATCTGTAACGATGGTCGAAGATCGTGTGTGATGTGGGAGCAAGCCGAACCAACAGGTGCAGGCGAAGCTTGTCAGCGCGCCTGACCTTGGACGTTCGACAGACGACAACGGAACGGAAAGGAAGAAACAATGGCAGACCTGAAAATCAGAGTGTTCAAGAGTGGTGCGGCCGATCCGACGACGACGGTCACCGTTCCCGGAGGCGTACTGAAGGTCGCATCTAAACTCATCCCGAAACAGGCGGCAAGATCCCTTCAAGAGAAGGGAATCGATCTCGATGAGATCGTCAGACTATCAGATAATCCCAACGCCCGCGGCACCCTCGTTGAGGTTGAGGAACACGAGAAGAGCGAGAGGGTCGTCATCGCTCTGGAGTAGCAGATAGAACAACTGTCGAACCAGCCGTCTGAGGCGACGGCTTAGAGCAGCGCCTCAAGGCATACGTTCGGGTACGAAAATGAACGCTTGACGAGCCGTTATCGATGTGATAATCGTATTCCCAAAAGGAGATCGATATGAATGTAGTAACTGTTTCCCCGAAATACCAAGTGGTAATTCCCAA
>PWZG01000283.1 GCA_003567575.1 PVC group bacterium
CCCAACGATGCGGATGGCAACCACGCAGAATGGCGCGGAAACTTTCAAAACTCCCGCGCGGACGAGCTGACGGATGGGGTCAACGGCAACCTGACGGCCAATCCGCGTTTCCGCAAACCGGGTTCCGGTTTCGGCCTTGATGCGGTATTTGGCGATTACATGCTGGTCGTCATATCCCCCTGCATCAACGTCGGCATAAACCAGGCGTGGATGACGGGTGCCACGGATATTCTCGGCGACCCGCGCATTCAACCCGAGGGTGGCACGGTCAACATGGGCGCCTATGAGACCATCTGGGATCCTCCTAAAGGCTCGCTGTTCATAATCCGTTAAAAAGGGTGCTCACGAAACCTGAGATATCAAGATCGACGGCAATCCGTCGTACCGAAAAACGAAAGCCGACGCCCTGGACCCGACCCGAATAATAAACTTCGCGACGCTCATTTTTCATTGCGGATTTTTTCATACGTTACGCTTCATCCTTCAATAAATCGATTAATCTTGCCGTATAGAGCGGTCTCGCGGTTTTTATAATCGTCGGCCGCCCGGACGTCGTCTTGGCGATTTCAATAAAGCCCTGATCGATATCGACGTCCATATCGTCGATATCATCGTAGCCGACAATAGTATTGCCGCCACCCGCTATCAGTATCCGTTTCTGGGTCAGAACCAGGGTTCCTTCACGCCGCACCGTATATTCGTAGCCGGTAGCGGATGCCCTGGATTTACGCTGTGACAATACCTGTGCCGGTGCTTGCAGATATACGTCCTCGCTTTTCTGAACCTTGACTTGCTGATCCTTGGCCGGCAACGGCTCAAAAGGCGGCTTCAATATCTGGGCCGCCCGGATTTCGCGGATAACCTCGAATTCGCGTTCCAATTCAGCGGCCGGCAGCGCCAGGCCCTGCGCCAGATTGTGCAAATGATCGAGCTGCTGTTGCGTAATCTGCTGATCTCCTATAGCCTCCACGTAGGCTGCCGAGAATATATCTTTCTTGGTTTTCAGACGCCGGGATTCATCGAGACCCAATATTTTTTCGGCGGCGGCAATACGTGCTGCTTCGATTTCACTGATATAACCGTTGTCAAGAATCTGATCGAGTACGGCTTCGTAAACATCCGTTTCAATGACCAACAGTTCCTTGCGAATATCGCGGCAATCCGCAACCCTTTGTCGTTGCTGCCGCAACATTGTAATCGTATCCGGCGTGGGCGGCGTGGACAGTGTGACCAGTTCCCGGTCCAACCCGTCTTTATAGTCCAGTACCCGTTTCCTTCTTTGCCAATGCCTTACGCCATATGCCACCGTAGCCCCCGCCCCGCTTAACAGTACCAGCCCCAACAACACAGGGTTGCCAAGCAGTATAAACAGCAAAATTCCGCCGCCGACAATCGCCAACAGCGTCAAGACCGCCGTGGCGCATCCCTTGTCCGGCGCCGCAGCAGGTGTTGCGGTCGATTTCCCGGACGAAAGCTGCTTGCGGTAATACAAACCATGCCGACCGGCATGCACATAGCGCCCGCGCGGACCAATCCCCAGACGGGCACCCTTGACGCCGGCCGACAAGCCAAACCCTGTCTTGGAAAGATTCAAACGTACGGGTCCGAACCTGAATGCTTTGCGCAAGAATATGCTCATAACTGCAGACTTCCCGTCGGCGGATCCGTCTATCAACCGACCTACTACGCCTTTTTTCTCGTCAATCTGGAAAACAAGGCCACCAACTGGCCGGCACGAAACATGATCGCGGTACAGCGGCGCATGGCATAGCTTTTGGCATACGCCTTGCCAATCACGATCGATGATGCCACACCGGCTGTCATTAAGCTTGTCGCCATCACTTCGTGACGCGTCGTTTGCATTTGTACCATCTGAAACAGGATCGATACGCCGAGGGCGCCGCTCAACGCGCCGGTTACGTCACCGATGACATCGTTGCAAACACTAGCCACCCGCGGTGCGTCCCGCACCAGCCGCACGGCATGGCGTGCGCCAAATATACCGCGCGCGGCCATGGCATGCAACGGCGCCTCGCTGGCCGCCAGTGCCGCAACACCAATTACGTCGGACAAAACACCCACCAATATGACACTCACCAATAAAGCAATTGCAATCGGCAAAAAACCGATGCGTCCCACCGCGGTTTGACTTGCCAGGCTGGCGGGAACGGCCATGGCAAACGCCAGTAAACCAACGGCAAAGGCATGCCGAAGCGCACTTTGCTTTTTCAAATGTTTCGTCTTTTTCAATCCGCGTTCCCGTACAAAAGGTTCACGGTTCACAGTTCACGGTTGCAGAAAAGGAGAGTATCCAAGACCATTAACCGCGAACCCCTGAAGCGTGAACCTTGAACCGCTACCAAAATCCGTCATGGAGGTCAGGCAGGCAACCATCCGTCGGATAAACATTGCGCCTTAAGGTCCAGCAGGTTTTCCCATCGCGCCGACCATTCCCGCAAGCGAGAATGGAAGTTTCCACTTTACAACGCGATCTGCCTCGCAGCAGGGCTGGATTGCCGTTTAGGTCACACTCTAATCTCCGTCGGATGCCGTCCGGAAACAGACAGTCTAGGGGTTTTCCCCGAGAACTTCAACCGTTTCTAGCCTCTTTAGCAAGAACGGTTTCGCGGATACGCAACCGTCGCCGGTTCCTGTACCCACATCCCCCGCGCTCACGCAAGGCAGGCTACGCTGCACCCGGATATTATCCGCATGCAGGTTCACCTCAAGCCACAGGCAATTGCAAGCCATTGCCCGCATACTTGAGTCTCCACGGAGGCAGGGTCGATGCCCGCATGCCATTGCGGATTGCCCCATCCTCCTTAACTTCCAGTCTCGACCCCCAACTGGGCGTCAGCAGCCAAGGCCAGAAACTTCACAGATGTGCCCTTTGACGGATTTTTAGCCCCGTCTTCGAAACGATGTCGATTCACTAGAATACTGCGTCACCTGCCTTTCCTCCACATGACACTATATCATATTGATATGCGATCCGCAATGCGTGCTGCGATTGGCCGGCAGCGAAGAATCGCCGGGGGGTCGGGGGTCGGGGGGACTTTCCAGCGTAGGGCGGGACGTCCCGGACCGACCCGGATACTGGGTTGTGGCACGTCTTGATCGTTGGCACATTATTTCGTCGGTTTAGTTCTCGGCAAAGGTAACGATGGCGTTAGGCCTTAAACACACGA
>PWZG01000406.1 GCA_003567575.1 PVC group bacterium
GCTAAACAGCGCGAACTGCGCGACTGGAACATCCCCGGAGATCGGGATACGTATGCCTTCGCCTTATGGGTTTCGGAAGACGGTATCCAATTACGTGGCGGCTACGGCGCCGGCGGCACACGCACCGCGGCCTACGAATTACTGGAACAGCTCGGTGTGCGCTGGTTCATGCCGGGCGACTTGGGACTGGTGACCCCGCAACAGCGGACCCTGTCGCTACGCGAGCAACAGACAATTCAGGTGCCGTCATTCAAGGTCCGCATGCAGCGCAACCAGAACCGGACAGAGGCCTGGGTGAATCGCGTCCGCGAAGGCACGGCGCTGGGCCGCGGGCGGCCCGGCGGCCACAGCACCGGCGGATCGCCCGACCGTTCGGAACAGCCCGAATACTGGGGCATGCGCCCGGACGGAACCAGGGGCTGGGGCCAGCTCTGTCTTACGGGGTCACACGATAACCCGGACGATCCCTCCGATCCCAATCAAAATTATGTTCTCAAATCGGTAAGCGATCATTTTCTGGAACGGTTGCGGGGTATGGATGAAGAACAACTTTCGGAACGGATCGTGTTCAATGTCGGACCGCGTGACGGCGCCGGTTTTTGTCTGTGCGAAATGTGCAAAGCGCTTGATCCCGACGTGACGACGCCTTTCACCCGTCCGGGCCCGACCCCTTCCTATACGGACCGTTACGTATGGTTTTTCAATCAGGTATCGAAAACCCTTGAGAAAGAATTTCCCGAAGCCGATATCCTGTTCGGTTTTTATGCCTATGGCGGCTTGATGCATCCGCCGCAGGGTATCGAGTCCATGGGGAATCTGGCAATTTCCGTGGCGCCGATCCATGTGTGCCGCATTCACGGCCCGAACAACCCGATTTGTCCCGAGTCGGATTACTACGGTTACATGCTGGAGACATGGGGCCCGTATGTCGAGGAGATCTGGTGTCGTGGCTATTCATGGAATCTGGCGGAACCGCAATTCCCTTTCCCGATGATTCATCGCATTCGCGAAGAACTGCCGCTCAACTATGAATTGGGAATGACCGGTTATGGTACCGATGCCAATCATTCCTGGGGCGCGCATTTACCCATGAATTATGTATGGGCTCGTTTAATGTGGGATCATACCACGGACGTCGATGCCTTGATGGAGGATTTCTACCGCAATTTTTACGGTCCGGCACGCGATTCCATGCGCGCGTATCATAGGTTCATGGAAGCGAATATCCGTGATGCCGATTATCATACCGGCAGTGTATGGGATATTCCCAAAATTTATCCCGATACGGTGCGTGCGGAAGCTCGCGGTTATCTGGAGAGGGCCGCCGCACGCGCGCGGCGGCACGATGATCCGATTTATGCCGAGCGTATCCGCATTCAGCAACGCATGATGGATTACCTGGATGCCTATTGCGAATCGCGGGACCGACGGGACACCTTCGATTTTGTCGGCGAAAAAGAGGCGATGGAAAGAACTCGCGACATCCGTGACAGTCTGGTGGCGGATTTTGAGTATCCCATGATTCTGCCGCGGCATGCGCGTTCTTTGTTTACGCGATTCGTCGAACGACCGACGATGCAAAACTATACCTCGACCGGCGAGGGGCGCGGCGAAATCGTAGCCCGGTTCAATCACAAGTGGAAATTCCATACCGATCCGGAAGAATGGGGTCGGTACGTCGGACTGCACAAGGCGGAAAGCGAAGGCGGTAACTGGCAATGGATTCGTACCGATTCGACCTGGTCAAACCAGGGACTGCGTTACTACTTCGGGCAAGTCTGGTATCGCCAAACGGTTGATGTGCCTGCCGGATACGAGAATCAGACGATCAACATCTGGTTTTCCGGCGTGGACCGCACCGCCGAAGTGTGGATTAACGGGGAATGGGTCGGCGCCAATCACGACGGCGCCGAGTTCGATTTGACCTCGCACGGATCGGCGTTCCGCCCCTTCCAGTTCGATGCCACCGATTCGATCCGGCACGACGCCCCCAACGTGGTGGTGGTGCGCAGTTACCGGACCCATCCCAACGAACTCGGTACCGGTGGTCTGATGGGGCCGGTCATGTTCTACGTGCCGCCGGCAGCGGCCGAATGAGGGAGTCCATGATGAAACTGAAGCATGTATTGATTATGTTATGGCTGTCCGCCGCCATCCTGGCGACGGGTCGGGCCGCTTCACCGGAAGACTGGCCAATGTGGGGCTACGATGCCGCGCGTAGCGGTCAAACCCCCATGGCATTGCCAAGCGACCTGCACTTGCAATGGGTACGCGAGTTACCGGCGCCCCGGCGTGCATGGCGCGCGCAACGCGACGATCGCGACAAACTGGAATTCGATCTCTCCTATTCGCCGGTCGTGGCGGGAGATACGATCTACGTATCCTCGATGGTTAGCGACAGCATTACGGCCTACCGCATTGATGATGGCCGTGAAATTTGGCGGTTCTATGCGAACGGTCCCATGCGGCTGGCGCCGACCGTCTGGAACGGGCGGGTGTATGCCGTCTCCGACGATGGCCACCTCTACTGCCTGGACGCCGCGAGCGGCGCCTTGCACTGGCGATTCAACGCCGCGCCGGCCGGACACCGTGTACTTGGCAATGAACGTGTCATCAGTATGTGGCCGGCACGCGGCGCGCCGGTCGTGAAGGACGGAACGGTCTACTTTGCCGCCGGTATCTGGCCTTTTCTGGGAACATTTCTTTACGCGTTGAACGCGGAAACCGGCGTGGTCGAGTGGGAGAACACCGGTCACGCCACCGAATGGCAGCGCCAACCCCACGGCGGTGCGTACTCCTTTGCCGGAATCGCGCCGCAAGGATATCTGGCTGCGTCGTCGAATCGTCTGGTCGTTTCAGGCGGCCGTGCTTTGCCAGGCATTTTCGACCGCCAAGACGGAACCCTGCTACATTCGGATATCACCGGCAAGGGAGTCGGCGGCTACCGGGTACGAATAGATGGCGAACATTACGAGAACCACGTGCGACGCTACCGTCTCAGCGATGGCGGCGGCGCAGGTGATGCCGAACTCGAATGCGCTATGCTCACCAACCGGGTAGCGACGGTCCGGCAACAATTGAATGATGAACCGTTCGAGTTCCTGGCGGCCCGTGAACGGCTGTTCGTGGTCACGCGCAAGGGTACGCTATATGCCTTTGGCGCTGATGCACGGGAACCGACCACA
>PWZG01000439.1 GCA_003567575.1 PVC group bacterium
CAGACCGAACTCTATCTAGTTTAGATACAATAACGCTGAGTACAGAAGAGTTTGGTTTATGGACGGGCACCACGCCACTTATAGACAACCTAGTGCTTGGTATTACCGATGAATCCCTACTAACTATTATTCTACAGGTTCTTAATAGTGCAGATACCCTCACCATCGATGTTATCGAAGCTGCAGCGCCATCAGTGCATACTTCAGATGCAGATACCCTCGCTTGTAGTATCACTGAAGATGTCATATCTACCGCTACATTTGCTGATACAGATGCGTGTACAATACAGGCTACAGAAACCGCTACAATATCCGCTACAAATAGTGATACAGATAACTTAACATTACTGGTTACAGAACACGCTACAGTATCTGCTACATTAACTAGCACGGATACAATCACATTCACAGACATAGAAACAGCAGAGGCATCTGGCAGTTATACAGACGTAGATGCCATCGTCCTAAGTGTTGATGAGGATATTGGAGATAGAACACTCTCTATCCCCGATCATATATCCATAACCATTGATGAGTTAGGGTTATATGCAGGCAGTACCCTGCTGATTGATTCCCTCGTATTAGGTATCATCGATACCTCAACGCTTACCCTTATTGTACAGATTATATCCACCCAAGATACAGATATACTGAGTATTATAGAAGACATCACACTAAGTGCAGATATTGTACCAGCCGATCAGCTAACACTCCATATTACTGACACAGCACTACTTACATCCATCAGCAGCAAAACAGACGATGTGACCCTCATACTCACGGAGGAATCGCAAGTTTCTGTTACTGCTACCCACACAGATGCCTTACAGCTTACAGCAATAGAAGATAAGACAGTTACCGCCACGATAAGTGATGACGATACCTTAATTTTAAGTAGCACCGAAGCTAGCGCAGTCGGCGCCACAGTCACATATACAGACCAAATTAGTATAGGTATTGCCGATGCAATCGGTGACAGAACTTTATCTGGTCTTGATCTATCTACCATTGGCCTTGACGAACTTAGTCTGTATACCGGCACCACTCCGCTCATTGATAACCTCAGCTTAAATGTAACTGATACATCTACGCTGACTTATATTTTGCAGATAGTAACGGCTGAAGACAGCCTGGGCATGGCAGTCGATGAAACGTCGACATTGCTAGCTACCGATGCAGACCAAGATACTCTAACTATTGTAGCAATAGATACCGCCCAAATATCTGCATTAACTACCGACACAGACACCCTTGTACTCAGCCTCTTAGAAACAGCTACAGTTGAAGCAATCAACGAAGATACAGATACGTTAACCATCTCTAGCCAAGAAGCCTATACGCTACTAACTACATCTTACAGCACAGATACCATAAGTATTGCGGAGATAGAAACATCTGTATCATCGGCCCATATCACACGTGCTGATACTATCACATTAGATGATATATCCACACTTAGTGATAGGCAATTAGGCGTTGTAGATACATGCACACTCCTTGCTGAATCCGATATAGTCCACAGCATTGAGCAAGAACACATCATAACCCTATCGCTGGGTGATACGCTCGATCTGAGTATTGCGGACCAAGTGACAGATCGTGTACTAGATAGACCAGAAACATTAATTACTACTGTCACTGAAGATACGGCCATTTTATCACAACCCAGTGTAGTAGACAGCCTCGCCATCCAAGATCAAGAAGCTTACACACTACTTGCCATACTAGATGATCTTGATACCCTAAGTATCAGCATAGATGAACATGATTTAATTACCAGCACAACATGGTGCATAGATACCCTCACACTTCACATCACAGAAGCTATCAGCATCAATATCACCAGCATCCATACCGATATACTCGCACTGACAGCACTAGAAGATGTTTCGTTATATGTACCGCATACAACTACAGATGATGCCGTCATTACAATTACAGATGTTATTCAGACTAGCGTAAATACAGTACAGTCTGATAGTATCGGCATAACGGTCATAGAGACTGCATATGTTAAGGTATCCACTCAAGATACAGATACACTAACACTAACCAGCACAGAAACCAGCCTACACATTGCACAACTACCTCTAATTGATGTGGGCATACTCCAGATTATCGAGGATAGCCATGTCACGGTTGTCACGGTTGCTACAGATATCCTCGCCCTTAATGGTATAGAAGATATAACCCTTGTCTCTACGATCTATCACACAGATACACTCGCAGTCAGCAGTACCGAGACAATTAGTGATCGCACCCTCTCTGTCAATGATATATTAGATGTATCTGGTACAATTGATACGGCATCTACCGCTGACGTGCCAGTAGAAACAAGCGATATATCTACACTTACGATCATCGAACATGCATCTATTGTGGTAAACACTACCACAAGTGATATTGCAACACTTACTGCACTTGAAACCACTACACTTAATGTATGGTCTTATGCTATAGATGCCTTAATACCGCAACTGCAGACGACAGTTCCGGGTATAACATTAGATATAACTGACCAGATTGTATTCACACTCGTTGAAACACACACAATACAACTTACACACACATTCTATGACACAGATAGCATACATGTTAGTGAGACGTCTCAACTTTATGCTTCGATTGTAACCCAAGATACTCTCACACTTACCTTACTAGAAGCCGCACTAACTCAAGTTACGCTGCATGCAGTAGATACCGCAACAACCCAAGTAGATGACACGTCTCTAATTACTGGCACAAGGCCGCTAATTGATGAAGGTTATATTAAGGTTACTGAAACTGCTATCGTTGAAGCAGCTACTAGCAGTACCGACATACTATCGGTTCAGCTCTTCGAAACCCCACTGAATACGGGGTTATACAATAGAGCAGACGACATAACTATCGCCATCATTGACTCTGTCAGTGATAGAACAATAGCTACATTTGATCATCTAGACATTGACTGCGTTGAACAGGCACTTGCAGAGTCCGAAGCTCTGCTTAGATATGACACATTAAGTCTTGCTATAGCTGAAGATGTTAGCATAGCAGCTACCATACTAGCTAGCGATAACATTACTACACTACTAGCCACACAAGATATAACTACAGCAACCTTATCAAGTACAGATCAATATACGATAGCTATAGTTGATACAAGCTTCATAGAAATCACCACCAGTGACA
>PWZG01000297.1 GCA_003567575.1 PVC group bacterium
GCGATCTTTGTCTTCTCATTCTCCCAGACAATGATCGCAAAGGCGACCGACAAAGGTAAAGATTAGGGTAAAGACGAGGGGTGGACGGATGCCTCTTTGTCTTTGCCGTAATCTTTACCATTGTCTGAAAACACGGGAAAACCGGTCAACGATTACGTGGCACGATTACGCAACACGATTGCATGCGGCTTCCTCGTGTCTCGTAATCGTCGCCCGTAATCGTGCTCCGTTCTCTCATGTCCCGAAAAACCTGGGTGCCGCACCCAGGGGCCCCCAATCGTTTGAGAGAACGGGAGGCCCGAACCGGTAATCGTCGTCGCGATCGTCGTCTACCGATTCCCGTTTTTTGGGTGGATTTGATTGGTTTGGAGATCAAACAGATGCGTTTGCCCCTCAACCGGGATTGACCCTGCTCGCCAAAGGTGTTATTTTGAGTGTCGTTGTAACAGGAAATCAATAGTCGGTAGCATGGAAAGGAAGCGCCGCTCAATGAATAAAAGAACTTTATGGGCTTTATTGTTGTTGCTGTTGGTGACGCTGGTGTTGATTCTGAATGCCGGCGGTACGATCAGGTTGGATTTCCGGATGTTCACCCTCGCGGCTTCCAAGGCCGTTATCCTGTTGGTTTTTACCGTATTGGGGATGGTCATCGGGCTCTTGTTGCGATGAAAAGTAAACTATGGATTTATTGTGATATGCGATGCCCGTTGACATTGCGGATGGAAAATATGTTGAAAACCCTCAAACGACGACGCATTTTTGTAACGATTATAGCTTTAGTTCTATATCATTCCCTTTCGTTGATTATGATGACGGAAGCGTATGCCGGGGAAGCCAGTTGGCATGCATCTGGGGCATCCGCCCATGTGTGGCGGGGGATTAGCCGGCATGACAATGTAACAATCGGTTCGGGGGTGGAGTTTGCGGCACACGGTTTCCGTACCCGTGCATGGGCCTTTGTCCGCGCCGATGAACTGGATGCCATAGGCGACCAGGGTTTGATCGCCGAGACGCAAATCGATTTCATGTATCGTCTGCCTGTCCGTTCGTATACCCTTGATTTGGGGTATAGCGAGTACATGTTCAATGTCGGTCCCGAGAACACGCGCGAGGTGTTCGCGAATCTGGTCTTGCCGTTCAGGCGGTATGTGGATGTCATGACGCTGCTGGCTTACGATGTGGGCGTTCATGAAGACTATTATCTTCGGTCCGGCTTACGGGTTCACGGCGAAATCTTTCCCTCGTTTACCGCGTTTGGCGAAGCCGCCATGGCCGCGGCAGGCAATGGATTTTCGATTGGCCCGAAAGGCGGCATGCATGATTACGGGTTCAAGGCGGGACTGTCCCATGAAATCAACCAGCGCTTGCGCTGGGGTGTGGACATGCAATGGACAGGAAGTCTTGATCACGATGTGTTGCCGAAACAGAGGGTCATAAGCCTGTTGACCTTTCGTCTCGCTGTCGATATTTAAACCGATATTTAAATCATTGAATCATACACCTGTCAACCATTGGGTTCAGCTTGAACCGCGCGAATTACCGCTGTCGCGTGTTGCGGATGTAGCGGTGACCGGCGGGACGGTAGCGGCGGTGGCGGCGTCACTGGGTGCGGCGGAATGCGGTGCAAGGGTTTTGCTGGCTGCGCCACGCCTGTTCGTGGGCGAGGATTTATGCGGTACGCTGCAACTGTGGCGCGACACGCTGCCCGACAATGATCATCCGTTACTGCGCAGGATTTTCGACGGCCATTCCTCCACGACACCGCTACGCGTGAAGCGTCTATTGACCGAACAACTCGTAGCTGCGGGGGTTGAGGTTTTACTGGGGTGTCTGCCGGTTGGGTTGATCGAGGATGACAACGGTAAACCGGCCGGGTTTGTTTTGGCCAACCGTGCCGGACGTCAGGCAGTCGGCGCCAAAACCTTAATCGACGGCGGGATGCAGGGTTTGTTATGCCGTCTGGCGACTGCGTCAGTGATGGCGTTTGCGACCGATAAGGAAACAAACAGCGGCAGCCGAACACGGGTGTTTCGGATTGTTGTGGGCGGCGCGAACGCTTCCGGAACGGCGGCGGTTATGCCTGCGCATACGATTGCACACGGCGCACGAGAGGGCGATAACACATGGGATGCCCATGTGTACAATCTCGATATTGAGGTCAATGGGTCATCGCCGGCGTCAATGTCTGAAGCCGAACAAATTGTTCGAGATCGAACTTTTCGCCGGGGACAAAAACGGGCATCGGAAAGTATCTTCTTTCCGGAAGGCTATCCGGGATGGCGGTCAGACGTGGGCGATATCCCATGGGTATCATCCGAAGCCGCCGGATGGACGGCCGGACGGCAGGCGGCGGGAAAGGCACTGGCGATGCAGGGACTTGAAGGCCTGCGTTTGCGGTTGTCTACAGATCCAGGATCTGTTCAAACATCGGGATCGCCTGTCGTATTGCGGGAACGGTTGAATGGATTGCGACCCACGGATCAACCGCGCGATCGTCTGCCGGCGGCCGCCGAACTGTTGCCGGTACTGGTCGAGGCGGACGTGATTGTCGTGGGCGGCGGAACGGCAGGCGCGGCGGCCGCCATTGCCGCAGCCCGCGAAGGGCGCAAGGTTTTGGTCGTTGAATTTCAGAATGCGCTAGGCGGCGTGGGTACGGTGGGATTGATCGGTAAACCGTATTACGGGTTGTCTATCGGTTTCGCACGCGGGGTTCCGTTTGTCGACGATGACCATGGATTGGAAGACAAGGCCGAATGGTTGCGGCGCAACTTGCGCGATGCCGGCGGCTGTATCTGGCTGGGGAGTCTGGCATACGGCGTCTGGATGTCGGACGACCGGACCTGCGGTGTAGCTGTCGCCACACCGTATGGTCATGGATTGGTGCGAGGCAAAGTGGTGATTGATGCCACAGGCAACGCTGAGATAGCATCCGTAGCCGGCGCAAAGGTTGTGTTCGGCGACGACGGAGACGATATCGCGCTTCAAGGCGATGGCTTATCGCTGCATCCCCTGAGCCGCGAATCGGTGAACAGCGATTTTCTGCTTGTAGACGATTCCGATGTCGTGGATGTCTCCAGCGCCGTGCTCGGCGCAACGTTGGCCGTCGATTCCTACGCGGCATTTGACATTGCCGCATTCGTCCAAACACGGGAACGCCGCCGGATGGTTGGCGATTTTGTGATGACTTTGCTGGATCAGTTACTGGAGCGGAATTATTTCGACACGGTAGTTATGTCGCATAGCGATTATGACGCGCACGGTTATCCCAGTCATCCGTATTTTACGCTGCTGCCGCACACGCCGGACACCCGTAAAGCCAATCATCCGGCTCCCGCGGTGCCGGCGGTCTTTACTCCTTACCGGTGCCTGTTGCCGCGCGGAATCGAAAACCTGCTTGTTGCTGGTATCGGGATTGGCATGCATCGGGATGCCTCCGCCATGGTTCGGATGCAACGCGATATGCTGAACCAGGGTTATGCGGTTGGATTGGCCGCGGTCATGGCTGTGCAAGGGAACGTGCCGCCACGACAAATTGATGTTGCCTCCTTGCAACGGCGTCTGGTAAGCGAGGGGGCGCTGCCCGAATCCGTTTTGTCGTATAAGGAACGGGCCATACCGACGGTGGCGGAAACGGATCATGCGGTGGCAACCTACATTGACGATACCTTAACGTACGAAACACGCAGCCATGCGCTGGCATTATTGTTCAGATATCCGGAAGCCGCACGATCACGAGCGGCGGTTCATGAACTAGGGCCGACATTATCGAACCGTTCCGACGCGCGGTTGGCGCTTGCCAAGCTGCAGGGAATGCTTGGCGATCCTGCCGGAGTCGAGGAACTGATCGTTGCACTCGAGAGAACAGACTTCGACGCGCGCATACTACAGGGCGGCATGGCGGAATTTGCCCATTTGCCGACTCCGATGGATGCTTTAATCCTGTCTTTGGGATTTGCCGGCGACCGACGCGCCGTGGAACCGATCCTGCGAAAACTCGAGCAGTTGCGTCACGATATGCCGCTTTCGCATCATCGTGCGGTGGCGCTGGCGTTGGAACGATTGGCCGATTCACGGGCCGCTGCACCCCTCGCCGCCAAGTTGGGCGAGCCCGGTATGTCAGGGCATGTCATGATGGCGATAGAACCGCTCTTTAATCAGCCGGTCGAAAAACGGCGTCGTGAAGGCGCATTGCGTGAAATTGTCATGGCGCGCGCTCTTTTTCATTGCGGCGATTGCGAAGGGATTGGCGCGCGCATTCTTTCCGAATACCGCGGCGATGTGCGTGGCCTCTTCGCTCAACACGCTGCCATGGTTCTTGCCGAACGATACTGAACAATTCTGTTCTGTGCGTGCGCGATTAGTGCCCTTACGCTCAGCAACTAAACAACAGATTGTCTACTTTCTTTCGATACGTATCCGCAGCCTTGGGATGTTTGGGTTGGTTACCCGCCAGTGCTTACTGATCCGGTATCCAGGTAGCCAGACAACGTCTTCGCCGTGGACCAGCAGCGGAATTCGCGCACGTTCCAGCGCAGGGACTTTGGCGTCCGTTAGAATATCTTGAATTTTACGGGATCCTCCGGCGCCGGTTGGATACAGCCGGTCGCCTGGTCGCCGAAACCGTATTTTCAGCGGCAAATCTCCGGCGCCGGGCATTCGGATGGTTGTTTGCGCCGGGAAATATCCCGGGGTTCGGCCGCCTTCCCGGCTGAAAGGTCCGGTTTCCAGGGTGATTATTACGCGTAATCCCGGTTCGTCGAGATCAAGGAATTCGTTATGTGTCATGGGTAATAGCCATTCCCGGTCGTCTAACATGACGGGAGTTGTCGTCGGTGGTTCGTACTCCAACACATCGTTTTTGATTCGAATAGCGGTTTTACCGGCCAGAACGATGCGTCCCGGACAGCCGGCGACCAGCATGCGGTCCAGACGCTCGATTGTTGGCTGATCAATGCGCGGCCGCGGAATATTCAGGTGTTGCAACCAATTTGCGATGACCCGTTGGCGCAATGCGGCGGGGTGGGGCGTCAAACGGCGGCGATCGAGCGCCGGCTGGGTTGGCTGTTCATTGTTTATGGATTTCGTACGCAATGGTTTGATTGTGCATTTGCGCGTAATATCCTGTGCAACGGTTTCAATCCATTCCCGGTCGAGTGTTGCCTGTTGCATGAGTTTTTGCAGCGCATTCCGAACACGGGGATTAAGTCGCGATTCCAGCCAGGGCAACAATTCATGGCGGACCCGGTTCCGGCGATAGACGGGATTAGTGTTGCTGGGATCGTTACGCCAACGATACGCATGTTCTTGTAACCACTTTTCGATATCGGGCCGTGCGATATCCAGCAGAGGCCGCACCAATAGCAGTCCGCTGCTCAGCGTTGTGCGGTACGGGATGGATGCCAGTGCATCCATCCCTGTTCCACGGGCCAGGTTCAAGAGCAATGTTTCGATCCGGTCGTCCGCGGTATGGCCCGTGGCGACCCTGGAAATATCCAGATGCCTGGAAAGCCGCATGAAAAAATCGTGACGCGCTTGCCGGCCTGCCATTTCGATTGATTGTCGGTTGCGGCGTGCCAGCATCCGTACATCAACGGTTTCGCGGTAACACTGCAAATTCATGGCGTCGGCTTGTTCACGGACGAATGCGGCATCGTCCGAACCTTGCGCACCGCGTAGTCCGTGATTGAGATGGGCCACAGTCACACGCCAATCATGGTTGCGGGCTAGGCGAACCAATGCGTGCAACAAGAGAATCGAGTCCGCGCCGCCGGAGACGGCAAGCAGAATGTGTGTCCCGTCGGGAACAAGATGATGCGTTGCAATCGTCTGATCAATGCTATCGAGCATGACATGCGCCGCGCAGGGTTACGGTTGCGTTGCCTCGTCCGCCGGACGCAAGATTTCGCAACCATCCATAAACGGTACCAGGGCGTCGGGAATACGAACGGAACCGTCGGATAGCTGATTGTTTTCCAGCAATGCTACGACCAGGCGGGGTAGGGCGACGCCTGATCCGTTCAGGGTATGGACGTAATCGGTTTTACCTTCTTTGGTGCGGTAGCGGATGCCGGCGCGACGCGCCTGGAAATCCTCGAAATTACTGCAGGAAGATACTTCGAGCCAGTCGTTCTGACCCGGACACCACAATTCGATGTCGTAACATTTTGCCGCGGCAAAACTCAAGTCGCCGGTGCATAGGGAAAGGACACGGTATGGCAATTCCAGTGCGCGCAAGACGTCCTCGGCGTCGACAAGGAGTTTTTCCAGCTCGTCGTACGACGTCGATGGCTCCACGAATTTGACCATTTCCACCTTGTCGAATTGGTGTACCCGGATCAGGCCGCGCGTATCACGGCCGGCGGCGCCGGCTTCACGCCGGAAACAAGGGGTGTAGGCGGTCAGCCGGATCGGTAACGGTTGCTCGATGATTTCTTCGCGGTACATATTCGTCAACGGTACTTCTCCCGTCGGAATAAGGTACAGGTCGTCATCCGGCAGACGGTACATGTCGTCCGCAAGTTTGGGTAACTGTCCCGTGCCGGTCATGGCGTCGGACGTACACAATACCGGCGGCCAGACTTCGGTATAGCCGTGGTTGCGAACATGCATATCGAGCATGAACCCGATTAATGCGCGTTGCAACCGGGCGCCCTGGCCGATCAGCAGCGGAAAACCCGAGCCGCTCATCCGGCTTGCGCGCCGGAAATCAAACAGTCCCAGCCGTTCGCCGATGGTGATATGGTCTTGAGGGTCGAACGATAATTCCTTGCTTTCGCCGACAGCATGGACCACTTCGTTATCGGCCGCGCTGCTGCCGCGCGGCACGCTGGTGTGCGGAATATTCGGTAGCCAGGCCATTTGTTCGCTGAGTTTAGTTTCGATGTCCGCGACTTCCCGGTCCAGAACGCTGATGCGCTCGCCGATTCCGCGCATTTGCCGTTGTGTTTCCGTTATATCGTCGCCGGCTTTGCGGCGGTTTCCGATTTCTTTGGAAACGGTATTGCGCTGACTTTTCAGCGATTCCGTTTCCTGCAATAACGCGCGACGCCGGGTATCCATCGCCAGCAGCGTATCTACAGTTGTACCGGGTTGTCCGCGCGCGACCAGACCTTCACGTATGGTTTCGGTCGCATGACGTATTTTTTTGATATCGATCATGGATTCTTATAGGGCGTTGATTTGGTTGGAACCGATGTCGGCAACAAGCTCAAGATTAAAATTCGTTTGGTGAATAGGGTCGTACCGCGCGTGGCGGCCCGAGAATTTCACGGTGGAGTACCGCGGCCCGCCAGTTAATGAGATCGGCTGCCTTGCGTTTGGCTGTAGGTCGCGTCTTAAGCAATGCCGGTGGTTTCAGGGTGGTCTGTCGCTTTTTCCCGGCCGCTGTCATGATCGGGGAGGTTAATCGTCCGTAACCGGTTGCCGGGCGTTGCTGACGCGGCATGGCTGGCGGCGGTTGTGGCGCGGACTGCAACGGTGGCGGCGATGGTCTGGAATGCCGGCGCGATTCCGCGACGGAATGCATTTGTTCGCTACGTTGCGGCGCCTTACGATCCGGCGCCGATCGCAACTGTGCTTGCGGTCTAGGCTCGGGTGCAGTCTTCACCTCGTCTTCGCCGACGTTTTCGCCCGATATTTTCCGCAGGAAATTCCGTAATTCGTCGTTGGGAGATACGGGGTCGGTAGTTATTGGGGGACGCGGCGTGGCGGTAGTGCGTTGGGCTGCACGGGGCTCCTCGAGGGGCTGGGCTTCATTGCGGTCCTTGTTCTTCTTTGCGAGGACCTGTGCAATAGCCCATACGGCGCCGATCACTATCCAGATGATCAATTCCGCCGATAATTCCGCGAGAATTGGCATTGTCCGCAGCCATGTCATGTTGCTATATCCTCAATTCGATCAAGAAGCGCGGTGTGTTTAAGCCGGATAACGGTTAAACTGGAAGCATCCGGTCTACGAACCGCCCCGCCGTTTCGGGCGGGGCGCTTCGCTGAATCATAATTTAAATATCCGATTTATCTTCGGTATTTTGTTCGCTGTTTTCGATGCCGCCGATGTTTTTACGCATTTGGGTATCGGACTGGATATTCTGCAAGCGGTACATATCCATGACCCCAAGATTGCCTTCGCGCAATGCTTGCGCCATGGCTTTGGGCACTTCGGCTTCCGCTTCCACGACACGGGCGCGCATTTCCTGGACGCGGGCGCTCATTTCCTGCTCATGGGCGACGGCCATGGCGCGCCGTCCCTCGGCCTCCGCCTGGCGCATCTTCTTGTCGGCCTCGGCGCGCTCGGTTTCCAGCAAGGCGCCGACGTTGGCTGCTTCGCTGACGCCGGCCACGCTGATGTCGGCGATATCGATGGAAACGATTTCAAATCCCGTTTGCGCATCCAGTCCGCTGTCCAGTACCTTACGGCTGATATGATCGGGATTCTCCAGTACGTGTTTATAACTCGGCGCTGAACCGATGGCACTGACGATTCCCTGGCCGACACGAGCGATGATGGTGTCTTCACCGGCGCCGCCAACCAGACGCTCGAGATTAGCCCGCACGGTGACACGGGCCTTGACCAGCAGACGGATACCGTCTTTGGCAACGGCATCCAGCATGCCGGTGTTACTGGCTGTCGAGGCAGGGTCCGGGCAGTTGATGACCTTGGGATTGACGCTGGTGCGTACCGCATCCAGAACGTCGCGACCGGCCAGATCGATCGCGGCAGCGCGTTGGAAATTCAAATTGATGTTGGCTTTATCGGCGGCAATCAGTGCCTGAACCACCCGGATGACGTCGCCGCCGGCAAGGTAATGCGCTTCCAGAGCATTGGTATCCAAGGTTAATCCGGCTTTGGTCAACTGAATGCGGGCGTCCACAATCAATGCCGGTGGCACGCGCCGTAGTTTCATCCCGACCAGCGATGCCAGCGAGACGCGGGCGCCTGACATCAGCGCGCGTATGTATACGCCGAGAAAATAGAAAAAGATGCCGACAAAAACGATGACAACAAGAATCAGGACAACGGCAAGCAGTGCTAAGAATGGACTCATGATGTGTCTTCCTTTCGTATTTAAGACCCGTTGGATTCGAATACCGGTCGTTGATAACGCCGGACTTATCCCTATGACACCAACATTGATAACATAATTATCGTGAGGGCGTCAACATTAAAACTTGCGATAATCCGAAGACTATTGTATAAATATAGCTTTGTTATCGATCGCGAACCGGAAAGGACACGGTTCGTTGCGGTATTTATCCTGCTTCAGGAGGTTTATCATGCCACGAGTTTGTGAGGTTTGCCAGAAAGGGATGCGTTCCGGTACGACGATTGTACGTCATGGTCTGCGCAAAAGCAAAGGCGGAATCGGTTTGCATACAACCGGTATTACAAGGCGCAAGTTTTTGCCGAATTTACAACGTATACGCGTGTACGAAGGCGGCGGTTATACTCGCAAAACAGTGTGTACACGCTGTGTACGTTCCGGAAAAGTCACCAAATCGCCGGTGTGATTTCCTTGTCAGACCGCCGTACGCTTCAGTTCCAGGCGCAGTTTTTCGGTTTCGCGATATTGCATAAGCTCGACCATTCGCGGCTTGCTTATTCCCAGTGCGGCGGCGTAGTGCGGCAACCATTTCCGGAAAAGTTTAGCGGCGTTATCGATTCCGTATAACGCGCCGGTACGGTCAAGGTGTGCCAGCAGGAAATCCAAACGCCTGCGCCTTGATACCGGTGGCACTATTTTCCCGTGCTTCAGGGAATCCTCTGTTTGTTGAAAAATCCAAGGGTTGCCGAGCGCCCCACGTCCGATCATGACGCCCGCGCAGCCGGTAGTCTCCAGCATCGTTTTGGCATCCTGGGGCGACATGATGTCGCCGTTACCTATTACGGGAATGCCTTGTGCGGCTTCCACGACTTCGCGAATTGCCTCTGTATCGGAGTGGCCGGTATATTTTTGTTTGCCGGTACGGCCGTGGACCGTTATTGCGCTGATACCGCAACTCGCCAGTTCAGCGGCCAGCCCGGGCGCCGTTCTCTGACCGGTATCCCAGCCAATCCGTAGCTTCACGGTGACCGGGACCGGGACGGCGGCGGCGACCGCGGTCGCAATGCGATGGGCCAGCCCTGGGTTTCGTAACAGTGCCGCACCGTCGCCGCGACCGGTGATTTTGCGTTGCGGACATCCCATGTTGATATCGATCAAATCCGGTTGCCGCGTTTCCCACAGAAAACAAGCGCATTCCGCCATCAGAACGGGGTCGGATCCGTAAATTTGCCAGCCCAGCGGGCGATCCGACGGACCGGTTGCCAGCAGCGCTTCGCGTTTCAAGCCGCCGCCTTGCATAACGCTGCGAGGATTCAGCATTTCTGTGTATGCCAGGCCCATTCCGCCAAGATCCCGAATTCCGGAACGAAACGCAAAATCCGTGTAGCCGGCCATGGGCGCCAGCAGTAGGCATGTTTCTAATTGAATACTGCCGATAAGAAGCGACGGTAACATATCGCGTGCTTTCCGGAACAGTTTATGGCTGTTCTATGTCTATATCCAAGCGGCGTACCGTTTAGAACTGTCGTTTCAGACCGGCTGTCAACGATGTTTCGGAAGCATGATAGGTTATAACGTCGGCGTACACTGTCCAGCCGTTGAGAAAACGGGCATCGGTTCCCAGGCGTAACCCGAAATTGCGATGCTCGCTGATCGAACTTCCATCGTAGCGACCATCCATCAAGGAAAAGACCATGCCCGCATGCAGCGCTGTCGATTCTGGATATAAAACGTGGGAAATATACGCCTTTTCCAGTTTCTGCAGAAAGGTGACGGAGGGCATGAAACGCCATTCCTGCCAATTAAAATCCGCATTGGAAAAATTCGAACCCGCCCAACGGTAGTCGCCGGTGGCGTCCAACCGAATTAATTGGGTTCTGCCGCGGACCGGCGAATCTTCGAGGACATGTTCCAGGACGCCGATACGGGCGCCGAACCGCAAATCCAACCCGTATTCGCCTTCTCGACCGTCAATTTCCGCGACCGCGGTTCCGGCGCCTGCCGACAACGCAAGCCATGGTACGGGAGCATGATCAAGGGTCACGCGCAGACGTTGAGCCTCGATTGTACGGACATTGGTTATGCGTATTTTCCTGTGTTCACGTTCATAGGTGAATCCCGCGGACCATGTACCTGGTCGCTCAAGCTTAAAAAGCGCGGCTTGCGGAGAATGTAAAATGGTTCCACTCATTGAGTCGGCCAATACCAGCGAAGGGATGGACAGAACCGCGAACCAATATACGATGCTTTTCATGGGGTACTCCTGAAACGATGTTTAAAGGTCTTGCAGCGCAAAACTGTGGGTTTCCTTATACGGAAAAAATATCCTAAAAGCGTTAATGTAAGATATATCATCTAAAGAAACAAGAGAAAAGTTACCGGAGGCTCTTGCAAAACCTCCCGCGGAAGACACGGAGGTCGTCCCTCCAGTTGGAAAAACAACCGTATTCCGTGAATTTCAGGAGGGTCGAAATCCGTCCCGACCGCATGAACGAGAGGTTTTGCAAGAGCCTCTGCGAATAAAAAACGCGCGGACGCCGTTGACAAAGTTACCGGATTTATGATTAAATTACAGCTTAATTCAGCGGATCAACCGGATCATCACAGGTGGCAAGAGACAATCACCTCCGGTACAATTTTCCCGAGATTCTCCCATTTTGATTGCATGAGGTAGATACAATGACGAATCCTGCGCTGTTACCCGATCTAAGGGAAATGCTGGAAACGAATGATCTTGATGCCATACGCGAATTCTGCGCCGAAACCCATCCCGAGGTTGTCGTCGAGTTTTTGTCGGCATTGACATCAGGAGAAATTTGGCGTGTTTTGCTGTTGCTGGCGCCGCCATTGCGTGCGGATATTTTCGCGCATTTCGAGTTGGATCAACAGGTTGATCTGGTCAGTGGCAGTAATCGGACTGAAATGGCGCGTTTGATTGAAGAGATGCCGCCGGATGATCGAGCCGACTTGGTTCAAGAGTTGGACGAAAAGGTGCGTGATGAAATTCTGCCGCTGGTCGCCCGGGCTGAGCGCGAAGATATTCGCAAGCTGGTAAGCTATCAGGAAGGCACGGCCGGCGCGGTGATGAACTCCGAATACGCGGCGTTACGTCCCGATATAACGGTGACCCAGGCCTTGGATCAAATTCGCGCCCAAGCGGCCGGGAAGGAGATGATTTATTATCTCTACGTTATCGACGATGCGCGAAAATTGCTGGGGTTTGTTTCTTTGCGAGATTTGATTCTGGCGAAACCGACGCGGAGCGTGGCCGATATCATGTTCACCGATGTTATCAGTGCGCGGGTCGACAGCGATCAGGAAGAGGCGGCGCGTCAAATCGAAAAGTACGACTTGTTGGCCTTGCCGATTGTGACCGATGACAACGAGCTGGTCGGTATAGTGACGCATGATGACGCGGTTGATATTATCCGCCAGGAACAGAGCGAAGACCTGGAAAAACTGATGGCGATCTCCGGCGAACACGAGGTGAGGGGATATCTTAAGTCATCGGCTTGGATTCATTTCAAGAAACGCTCCCCATGGATCGTCGGGTTGGCGGCGTTAAGTATTTTGTCCGGTATTATCATCCACAGTTATGAGGATATGCTGTTCAATTTCATCATTCTGGCCATGTATCTGCCGATGCTCGCCGATGCGGGCGGCAATACCGGCAGCCAGAGCGCTACGGTGGTTGTTCGCGCACTGGCGCTTAAGGAGGTTTGTCCGGGAGATGTCTTGCGTATTCTGAGAAAAGAATTTACGATTGCCCTGTTACTGGGACTGATGGTGGGTTTTTTCGCGTTGCTCCGTGTTCTGTTTATGTCCCATGGCGTGGAATTGCCGGCGGGATTTACACTGCACATGATTGCCCTCGCCATCGGTGTTGCCATGATGAGTCAGGTATTGACGGCCACCCTTGTTGGCGCATTGTTGCCGTTGGCCGCTGCCCGGATCCATCTGGATCCGGCGATCGTGGCCAGTCCGGCCTTGACGACGACGGTGGACATAACCGGATTACTGCTTTATTTCGGCATCGTCAAGCTAATCCTGGGAGTATAAGATTACGCAGCAAAAGGAGATCTATGCAAATGCTTGCGGATCGCATAACTTGCGACAACAGCCTGTTGATTATCGTCGATGTACAGGGCAAACTGGCGCTGTCAATGTTCGATCGCGCCGCGTTGCTGGCTAACATCAAACGGTTAATCGATTCAGCGCCGGATCTGGAGATTCCGATGGCGGTGCTTGAACAGATACCGGAGAAACTTGGTCCGACGTTGCCGGTTCTGGGGATTAAGGAGGAAAACGTTCCGGTATTTGCGAAACGCACGTTCAGCGCTTGGGGTCAGCCCGCGTTCGTGGACTATCTGAGAAAAATGAAACGCAGTCATCTGGTGGTGGCTGGAATTGAAAGCCATGTATGCGTCTACCAGTCAATCAGCGACTTTCAACAAGCAGGATACGTTACGCATTTTGTGGGAGATGCTGTCTCTTCACGGTCGGAAAAAAATTACCGTATGGGCCTCGATATGTGCCGTGCCGCGGGTGCGCGCCTGACGACGACGGAAAGCGTGCTGTTTGAATTGATGGCATCGGTAGACCATCCGGCGTTTCGTAATATTTTACGGAGAGTTCGTTAATGACGATTTACCGAGGTTTTAGCGCCTTAAACTCATGAAACGGCATGAAAAACAAGAAAACCGTTAGCCGTTCACTCGCGTGATCTCCCTCTCCCTCTGGGAGAGGGCCGCCTGCCTGCCGCGCCACGCTTGGCGCAGGCAGGGGGTGAGGGTTGGCGAAGC
>PWZG01000207.1 GCA_003567575.1 PVC group bacterium
CATACCTGCCACCCACTCCAGCCGACGAGGAATTACCCCCGCCTTTGGATACAGCGCCCCTCATCCGGGCGCCGGAGGGACTTCAACCCTCCTGATCAGTGCGCTGCCCAGCGCACACTATCAGCCAGTCTGACTTCCGGCAGGCCATCAGGTCCTCCTCGCGTTGCTGGCTCGTCAGACCTTACAAGCTCCGCTTGAGCCTGCCGGACCTCCCTTGTTCGCATGAAATCCCTGGACCGCATGCCGGGGGTGGGGACCCCGGAAGCTTCCCATCGCACTCACCATAGCGCACTCTGGGATTCTGCCTTCCCCATTGGGGGATTGGGTCGGCAGCTTCAACAACGTCCGATTTCGGGGCTACATGTCCCATTCACTTGCGTTCCGGCCTACGGTCTCCCTGTCTACGCTTCGCAGCACCCGTTACCGGGATGCCACGCAAGACTCGGTGCGCAACTGCTGGTTCTATGAGAGCGATTGTCAAGAGCAGACTCCACCTTCTCTGATGACCCAAGCGTTTTTTTCTTGGCCATCAGCCCTGACCTTTGCTCCGGACTCGAGCTGTTGCAGTGCGTACTTCGGGTTTGGGCAGTCTTCTTTCGCATCGTTCCCTTTTCGCCTTCACAGGCTCGACGGATCCGAACTGGACGAATACCTAGCATGAGGGTCGCGTCACGCGAACCACGGTTCTATCAGAGACTCGGCACGCAGCCGGCCTGTTGCTTTTTCGGGTTCTGCGAGGGGGCCTGAAGTTAGGCAAGGACCTCGGCATGACTGCTGGCCGGGCGGAACAAGCCGATGAGACTGCCCCTCGCACCCTCGTCCCGGATCCTCGAGCCGCCGGCAAGGAGAGCGCACCCCACACCGCCTTCTCGGGCCTCCGGGCTTCAGCTGGATGGTATCGTCAGGTAGTTCGCATCGAAGTGCTCTCCGGTTTTCCACAGGCGCAGGGTGATGGCCGCCAGCTTACGTGCCAGCGTCACCCGCGCCAAGGCTGCATCCATGCCGTTGGCGACCCGATGCTGATACCAGCGTTGCAGGGGCCCGACGCGCCCCGTGGCGCCGGTCGCCGCACTCTTGAACACGTCTTTGACGACGTGGTTGTGGTTGCGATTGAGGCCGCGGGTCAGCGGCGGCCGGCGGCGGCGCAGCGGCCGGCCGGCCTCAATCAGGTAGTCAGCGCTGGAGTAGCTGACCACGGCCAGGCCGGCATAGGCCCACAGATTGCGCTTGGTGCGAAAACGCCACGGCGTCTGCAGGTTGGCCAACAGCAGCGCCACCCGCACCGGCCCCAGGAAGGGAATGCTGCGCAACACCGACCAGGCCGGATCGCGCTGGGCCTCGGCCAGCATAGCCGCTTTGGCTCGCCGTCGTAGCGCCCGCAATTGATCCAGTTGGCTCCACAACAGCTCGGCGCGCAGAGGCGAGCCGGAGTCGGAGAGCTGGGCCAGCCACTGGGGCCGCCGCTCCAGGTTGTGATACAGTCCCTGGCCGGGCGTCTTGATCCCGCGGGCGCGAAACAGCGCCTTCAGACGCAGCATGACGCGGATAGCATCGCCCACCAAATTCTGGTAGGCACGCGTCAGTTCCTTGAGACGGACGCGATGAGCGTTGCCGTGATACACCGCCCGCAGGCTGCCGCAGCGCAGTTGCTCGGACAGTTCGTCGGCATCGGCCAGGTCGTTCTTGTTGCCGCGCCGCCGGCGATCGCCGCGGCGATCGCACACCACCACCCGCGCCACCTGCGGCGCGATCAGATCGTGCAGCCACTGCGCCTGCGTCCCTTCTTCGAACGCCACGTGTATCGTACCGCGCATGCCACCGAACAGCTCGGTGAGATCCGATTCCTCCGTAGGCACGATCGTCCGGGCAATGACACGCCCCCCTTCCGTGCGCACCGAGCACACCGTACTTGCTTGATGCACATCAAGGCCCACATATTTAGTACCCCGCTTCATGAGAGCCGCTCCTTGTTTTGAGGTACGGGTTTTCCCTGATCCCGTAAGTATAACAGCAAGGGGCGTGCTCTCAATATGCGTTAGGCCGTTTCTTGATGGACAAGTCTCAACCTCCGGTTTTTTGCTTTGTAGGTCTCGACGCGGCCCCTTTTCTCAAGGATGCTGACACACTGCATGGTGCGCCTTTCAAATGCCTCGCGGGGCTTTCCGCGAGTCAACACGCCTACCTCCTTGAGCACGCGCGAGGTTAAGGAATGCAGCGCGCATGACTGGTTCGGACATTCCGTCAGGGCCGAAAGTATAGCATCCTGTATCTCCGTCGCGGTTATTTCTTCCGTGCGGCGGCCTGATGGACTGAAGCCATTTTCCGAATCGCCGGATGACCGATCTTCATCGTCATAAACACCATCATCATCTTCGACAGTATCGCCGTCGAATTCGTTGAAATCGTCTTTCTCAAAATCGTCTTCGTGAGGCGCATTTCCACATCGTGAACCTGACAAGATGCCACGGTCCTCCAGCGCTTGCCAGAGTCCCGCGAGCGCGTTCTCTTTGTTGGAATAGAAGGCGGACTCTCTCACCCGGAAAAACTCCCAGCCGCACCGCTCTAATTGGCGCTGACGCTGCATATCGGATTCGTAACGATCGGCACCGTGCCAGTTGTCGCCGTCGCATTCGATCGCCAGCCGCGCCTGTTCGCCCTCAACCACGAGATCGATTCGCTTGCCCGCAACTTCATGCTGGGCAAGCACGGTGTAATTCTTGCGAAGCAGTTCCAGGGCAACATCCACCTCGAACCAGCTATCGAATGGCGCGGGAGGGTTCACGACACGCCGATTGTCCTGGGCCGCCCTTCGCTCCAGTTCATCCCGTTCGATACCCGCAATCTGTTGGGGCTTTGTATTCTCGAAGAAATCGAGCAGTTGTCGCCGAAGACAGGATACGCTGAGATCGTCACAAGTGACGGAATGGAAAAGAATCATCATGTCGCGGGCGCGGCTGGCAGCGACATTGAAGCGCCGTTCGTCCGACGCCTTTGTGAGCGGACCAATTCTTTCGTTGCTAGCGGCGACAAGCGACATAAACATGACGTCGCGCTCATCGCCTTGGAAACTGTAGGGATTGCCGCAAACCAAACGGCGGCGTTCCATTTCTTCGGCCCCTAACCGTTCGAGCAACTGATTCTCGATCAAAGCCGCTTGCGCTTCGCCCTGAAG
>PWZG01000530.1 GCA_003567575.1 PVC group bacterium
AGAACGTATTCCGCTTGGAGCCGGCCGCCTGCCCGCCCGCGGCGGGTCCCCGGCCGGATGGGAAACCGTGACGACTATGCTAAGAAACGGCGGGGGACCGCCGTCTCCAGATGTTGGCAGTTGTATAGCGAAGTGCAATGATTTACGACATCCGACACCCTCTTCCCGACACCCTCCCCCGACATTTGTTCATAAAGTTACAGGTTAGGCGTTGATGATCAAGCCATCATCGCCATGATCCACCTGAATCACGGTATGATCTTCCAGGTCACCGGCGATGATCCGGCGCGCCAGCGGGTTTTCGAGTTCGCGCAGAATCACGCGTTTAAGCGGGCGGGCGCCATAGACCGGGTCGTGTCCCTTGCGGGCCAGGTAAGCGCGTGCTGCGTCGGTCAACTCGAGCTGCAGGTTGCGGTCGGCCAGTCGTTGGCGCAGATGCTCGACCTGGAGTTCGACGATCCGCACGGTATCCTCCATGGACAACGGGGTGAACAGCACGATATCGTCCACCCGGTTAATGAATTCGGGCCGGAAGGTGGTATGCAATTCGGCGAGCGCCTCCTTGCGGGCCTCCTCGCGCAGGCGTCCGTGTTCGTCGATACCTTCGATCAGACGCGGCGAACCGATATTACTGGTCATGATGACGATGGTGTTTTTAAAATTCACGGTCCGCCCATGGGAATCCGTCAAGCGTCCGTCATCGATCAGTTGCAACAGAATGTTGAACACATCATGATGAGCTTTTTCGATTTCATCGAGCAACAGAACGCTATAGGGTTTACGGCGCACGGCTTCGGTAAGTTGCCCGCCCTCATCGAAGCCGACATATCCGGGCGGCGCGCCGACCAGGCGCGAGACGGAATGTTTCTCCATATATTCGCTCATATCGATGCGCACCAGGTTATCCTCGGTGTCGAACAACGCTTGCGCCAACGTTTTGGCGAGCTCGGTTTTACCGACGCCGGTCGGACCCAGGAAAATGAATACTCCCACCGGTCGGTTCGGATCCTGGATACCGGCGCGCGACCGCAATACGGCATCGGCCACCACCTGAACGGCTTCATCCTGGCCGACCACGCGTTTATGCAGGATGCCGTCCAGTTGCAATAGTTTCTCGCGTTCGCCCTCCAGCAGGCGCGTCAGCGGAATACCGGTCCAACGGGCGACGACTTCCGCTATCTCCTCTTCAGTTACATCCTCGCGAACCAGTCCTGAATCTCGCTTCTCAGCGGCTGCCTTTTCGGCTTCGGCCAGTTGCTGTTCCAGTTGCGGTAATTCGCCGTACTTCAATTTCGCCGATTTTTCGAGGTCGTAATTGCGTTCGGCGGCTTCGCATTGGCGATTGACTTCGTCGATCCGTTCGCGTAATTGATTTACATTGGCGACGACCTTCTTTTCGTTCAGCCACCGTTCGCGCATGGTATCGGCTTGTTCTTTGAGTTCGGCCAATTCCTTGCGCAGATCTTCCAGGCGTTCCTTACTGGATTTATCTTTTTCTTTTTTCAGCGCGGTTTCCTCGATTTCGAGGCGCATGACCTTGCGCGTAATTTCGTCCAGTTCGGCCGGCATCGAATCGATTGCGGTCCGTATTGACGCGCAGGCTTCGTCCATCAGATCGATCGCCTTATCCGGCAGGAACCGGTCGCTGATATAGCGGTCCGAGAGCGTGGCGGCGACAACCAGCGCGGAATCCTTGATCCTGACGCCGTGATGCATCTCGTAGCGGTCTTTGAGGCCGCGCAAAATGGAGACGGTATCCTCGACCGACGGCGCATCGACTACCAGCGGCTGGAAGCGGCGTTCCAAGGCTGCGTCTTTTTCGACATGTTTACGGTATTCGTCGAGCGTGGTGGCGCCGATACAATGCAGTTCGCCGCGTGCCAGCATGGGCTTGAGCATGTTGCCGGCATCTGTCGAACCTTCGGTGCGCCCGGCGCCGACAATGTTATGCAATTCGTCGATAAACAGAATGATTCGTCCTTCCGCCGCCTTAATCTCGGTCAATACAGCCTTGAGTCGTTCCTCGAATTCTCCCCGGTATTTGGCGCCGGACATGAGCGCGGTAAGATCGAGACCATAAACAGTATGGTCCTTCAACCCTTCCGGCACGTCGCCCCTCAAAATACGCTGGGCCAAACCCTCGACAATCGCCGTTTTGCCCACACCGGGTTCACCGATCAGAACCGGATTGTTCTTGGTTTTACGTGACAGGATACGAATAATACCGCGGATTTCGGTATCGCGCCCAATGACCGGATCCAGTTTCCCGGATCGCGCCATTTCAACCAGATCGACACCGTACTTATCCAGCGCTTCATAGGAGGATTCGGGGTTCTCGCTGTCAGCCCGCTGCCGGCCCCGCACCGTAGTCAGCGCTTCCAACAGACGGTCGCGTCCGGCGCCGGCCTGCGCCAGCAGTTTTCCCGCGCCATCGCCGCCGTCCTCGGCCAACGCCAACAGCAGATGTTCCACGGAGACGTAATCATCGCGCAAGCGTTTCGCTTCGTCGGCGGCAGCCACGAGAACCTGGTTCAACCGCTGCGTCACATAAATACGGTCCACGCCACTGCCGACTCCCTGCATTCGGGCTTTACGGTCCATTTCCTGTTCGACGCGCGCCTTGAGCTGCGCCACGGCAACACCGGCTTTTTCGAGAATCCGCGACGCCAATCCACCCTCCTGGCTCAGTAACGCGACCAGTAGATGTTCGGTATCCACTTCCGAATGTTTATTACGCACGGCATACGCCTGCGACGCCTGAATGGCTTCGCGCGCTTTCTCTGTAAACTTATTCATATCCATGATAATTGATCCTTTCTTTTTAAATCTTCGAATGCTCAATTAACCCAAAATTGCGGGCTCAAATCGTCCTCGATTCAGTTTCCCGTTGTCCTCAACGGCTCATCAGGAGATTCGCCCTCCACAAGAAGGTCAAGCAGTGCCTGATGCGATTGGCCACGCAACGTGGAGGGCGAAAAGCTCCTACTTCTCCAAAGGCTACGCAGGACAAGTCCCGCTGAGGCGCATGAGAACGGATTGAAACCAAGGTGCGAACGAATTGACGTCAAGTCAGTCCGCAATTTCGGGATTATTAAGCGTCTCATATTTGTCGCACCCTGCGCTCGTCCGGCCGAGGACGGCCGGCTCCATATTTTGGAGACGGCGGTTTCC
>PWZG01000226.1 GCA_003567575.1 PVC group bacterium
GTGGTTTACGAATGTTCTCTCAGACAAGTGTGGCCTCGTGATTTCGCGGCGAAATCAGATTTTTCGAGGCAGATAGACCAAAATGTTATGTTGCGTTTTTTCAGTGATTTACGAATGTTCTCTCAAACGAGTGTGGCCTCCGAGTGCGGCGCTCGGATTTTTCGGGGGTGATTTCGTATCCTTATTTCCGTGGGATGACAGTGTCCGCAATTTCGGACGCGTTTATTTGCCGCGTTTACCGTGGCGGAACACCAGGGTTCCCAGCGGGACGTCCAAATGGTCCGCGACCAGTTGGCATTTTGCTTTCAATAAGAAATAGAAGTTCTCGGGACGATCCTCGCACGTCTCGTAATTTCCCTGTCCCTTGGCAAGAATCAGATCAGCTTGCGCGAGCGCCCGGCGGAATTCCGGCGAGATGCGATCGAAATAGATGCCGATATCGTTGCTTCCGGTTTCGATGACCTCCGCCAGGGCCGGGATTCCGGCCGCTTCGGCGTCTGTCCGGGTCGCATCGTTGATGATCGGCGAAGATTTCACGCTGACGGTAACCTGTATGCCCAGGCGTTGCAGTTGTTCGATCAGGACCGTATCGAAGACGATTTCCCCGGCATTGTCCGCAAGGTACAGCATGCGTTTACCTGGGATGAGTTCGGCGCGAAATGCGTCAAGATCGTTGATTCCGAATGGGGTCTCGAGCACATTCACGAGGGTCGCTTCAATGTCTTGAATGGGCGCCTGCCCGATGCCGGCGTCGATGACGTTGCCGGCCGCTGCCAGGTGTAGGGCGGCGGACACGGGATCGGCGGAAGACAGCACCGTGTCGCGAAGCCCTGGTCGCAAACGCAGTGCCGTTGTATTGCTGAGCTGTTTGTGTCCGGCGAACGGGTCGGACTGACCGGTGATTTCGGTAATCAACCGGTACACGTTCTGGCTGACCGCCGCGGGGGTTTGGTTCATGTCAATATCGGGAACCAGGTCGGCCAGGCGTTTAAGTACCTCCGTCCAGACCGCACGATCATCGGTTGCCGCGCGGACGGTGTTGAGGGCTTGATTGAACATGCAGAGGATACATTCGGCTTGGGCATTCATCCGGCAAAGATACCACACTCATTCCCTCGGTACAAGGGCATTCAGTCCTACAACTGACTTGCACTGTAATAGAATCTATTGCAAACACTTAGAACAACCATGCGTCGCCTTCAAAATAAACTCACGCTAGGAAGCCTGAAAGAGAGGGATAAGGGAGGAAAGCTGAAAGCTGGAAAACAGGTCGCCTATGTCCCGTCCGGTCGGTCGATAGCCACCGCGGCCAGAAGACCGTGACACGCGCCGTCCGCGGTCAAGCGGCTTTGCATCACGGCAACCTGGCGAACCGGGACCACGCCGAAGTCGGTAGATTCCATCGCTTGCATGGCCAGGATCAATTCACGCCGGCTGTCCGGAACCGCCCGACGGATCCGTCCCAGGGTGATGTGCGGGTGATACGGTCGCGCTTCAATTGCGATACCGGCCGCCTGCGCCGCGGTCGCCACGGCCTGGCGCAACGCCACCAGGGCGTCGTGTCCCTCGGTCACGCCGGCCCATATTACCCGTGGGGCCCTGGGCCGCCCGAAAAACCCGACACCGTGAATTCTGACATCAAAAGCAGGCAACGACGCAATCGCTTGCGGCAGAATATCGATCAAATCCTTGATCCGCTCGTCCGGCTGATCGCCATGAAACGTCAGGGTCACATGCATCTGTCCGGCGCGTCCCCACGCGGCATGAACCGGCGTCTTACATAGTTTCAGGATTCCCGCGTTCAACCTATCCCGGACATCCGGAGGCAACTGAATGGCACAGAAAGACCGGATCATCATACCCTCATAATACTGTTCACACCGTAGTTTAAGCCATCACGAATGGCACCGGTGCGTCAGGTGGTAGGCATATCCCTCAAGCCAAGGGTAACCTTCGCTTCGCCCCGCCTGCGGCCCCCTGCCTGGGCGAGGCGCTCGCAGTCAGGCGGGCAGGTCGGTTGTTTTCAGACATCATATCAGGCGCCGGACGATATTACAAACCGATTCGTCAAACCTCAGCCTGGTTCGGGAAGCCGAAGAACGACAAAATAATGGTAACTACTCAGGTACACCTCCTCACAGGAGAGCGACTACGAAACACGCGAAAGGCACGAAATGGGAGCAGACATAAAGAGCCATTCCAGTATACTCCCGTTTTTTCGCATTTTTGCGCGGGGCGCCCACGGACTCGGCTTTTTTCGCATTTTTGCGTGGCTTACGTGCGGCCTTACGTTGCATTCGTATTCGTAAAATGCTATAAACCTCAAGCAATGGACGGTGATGTGATTGGTTTGATGCATATGATGAACACCGAGACCGCTCTGATCGCGAAGCGGCCACGCGTTGCGGCGTGCCCAAACAGGCCTGCGCCTATCCGATCCTCGGGATTATGGTGGGGCGGTTGCCAGAAGACGACGAAGGGGCCATGGGAGTGACAATTCATTATCGCGGGACCATTGACGAACCGGTGCGGATCCGGGATCTGCGGCGGGAATTGGCGAACATGGCGCAAAGCAAGGGCTGGGAACATAACGTCGAAGGAGTAAACGTGAAATGACAACGAACCGTTTCATCACTGGAATTTATAATTACTGCGACTACTGGTGCGAACGCTGCGCCTTTACCCGGCGGTGCCGGAATTACGCTTCGGGCCGCGCGGATAGGGAACAAACGCGGGTCGGTGACGAGGACTCGCCACCGGATGCCGATACGACGAATGCGGCGTTCTGGGATACCCTGGCGGAGCAACTGCGCGAGATATCAATCTTCGGGAAAACAGAACCCGATGCGGTGGAGTCTCCGGACGAGGTATTCGAACCGGATGACGGACCGGATGACGCCTGGTTGGAACAGGAAGAGAAACGTCGGGAGGAAGCAAAGCGTCATCCGCTTATGATTCTGTCGCGCGATTACATGATGAAGGTACATGAATGGCTCAAGACGGCGGATGGCGATTTGAAGGCCGTGGCCGACGGCATGCTCGAAGATGCGGCTAACCCGTTCGTCAAGGACGATGTTGAAGAACAAGCCCGCGAGATTGGAGAGATGATTGACGTTGTGGCCTGGTACCACACCTTGATCCCCTCTAAACTGGGGCGGGCCGTCCACGGA
>PWZG01000525.1 GCA_003567575.1 PVC group bacterium
GCCATTAGGGACAGGCAATTTGGCGACATGATCCCATAATCATACTGCCCTTAATTATTCAGCCTTTATCTTGGCGAATCCAGCGGATGGGTGCGGGTTTTTGAAGAGTTAGGGCAGAATTATTTTGGGCAGAATAATTTCAAGAAAATACAGCCGGAACATTGGGGCAAACTTTATTTCTTTTCCGAAAAATTATTCCGTCCTTAATTATTCTGCCTATATCAGGGGCGGATCCAGCGGATGGGCGCGAGTTTTTGGGGAGTTGTGGCAGAATCATTTTGGGCAGAATGATTTCAAGAAAAGGAGGCGTTAACTACGAAAGACGCAAAAATATCATCCCGCGAAACGCGGTATGATATGTTTTGCAATGCCTGCCTTTCCCTCTGGGGATTTAGGGACGGGCAATTTGTGGGTTGGGATCAGACCGCAGACGGAAGACTGCAGACTGGAGACCAACACCCGACACTCGACCCATGGGACGAGCCGCTGCCCAATACGCTGCTCAATGTCTGGACCAAAACCCCTCGCCCAATAAAGAGATGTACTTCTACAGGCTTAAGCGTCATCACGAAAACTGATGCGGAGATAGACGATTTGGGCCTGAGAGCGGACACCAAGTGCGACAGTTGCGGATTTCCGCGGATAAAGCGTCTGTCCCGAATGGAGACAACGCTCAACGGCGCGCCTCAGGCACACGTTGGCGCAGAAAACGATTGCATGCACGGCCAATATGGGCTACCATTGACCCATGTGTGAAACTCAAAACCGGAGGCCGATAATGCCAGTCATATCAATGTTCTACGGGATCATCGTCCACCTGTATTTCAAGGACGACCGTCGTCACAAGAAGCCGCATATTCATGTGACATACCAGACGTCAGAGGCGGTGCTGGCTCTGCCTGATGGCGATATACTGGAGGGATCGCTGCCCGGCAACAAGATGAAGCTCGTGCAAGCATGGATGGAAATCCATCGCGACGAACTGCTTGCCGACTGGGACTTGGCCGTCAGCGGGCAGCAGCCGTACAAGATCGAACCTTTGAGGTAGAAATATGAACCCAAGAGTGCAAGACGTTACACCGACGGACGACTATAAGCTCAGGCTCGTGTTCACGAATGGCGAGACGGGAGTATTCGACTGTTCCGACCTGCTCGACTTCGGCGTGTTCAAAGAACTGAGCAATATCAACTACTTCAAGCAGGTCAAAGTTGAATACGGAACGGTTACATGGCCACACGAGCAGGATATCTGTCCGGACACGCTGTACCTTGACTCCCAACCGCACAGCCGCACGCCAACAGACCGAATTAGGGACAGACAATTTGGCGACATGATCCCATAATCATTCTGCCCTTAATTATTCTGCCTTTATCTTGGCGAATCCAGCGGATGGGCGCGGATTTTGAAGAGTTAGGGCAGAATTATTTGGGGGGGGAATTAGGGACAGGCAATTTGTGGGTTGGGATCAGACGGAAGACGGAAGACTGTCCGCCACGGGCGGATCCGCCTGCGGAGGACGCCTGAGGAGGACGCCTGCGGAGGAAAGACGGGAGACGGATATTAAGCGTGGTGGGAGATTAAGGGTGTGGGGAGACTGAGAGTTTGGGGTTCAAGTGCTTTTCCTGTCCACTGGAGGGACTGCCTTTGTACGCAGACGGTTCTCCCCTTCCTGATTTCCTGATTTCCTGATTGCATGAAACACCTGTTGCCATTTTTGCTCGAAAACGGGCAATGAATAATGTTCCCTGATGTAGCGACGCGCCTGTTCTGACGTATCCGGCGGCGGTGATTGCACCGCCTTTTCCAGTAAACGCGCCAAGGCCGCATCGTCGCCCGCCGGAACATTCCACATCAATCCCTCCGCAACAAGTTCGTTCACAAAATCATTGTCATGCGATCCCAGTATAAACCGGCCGCAAGCAAGATATTCCAGGATTTTGGTCGGCAGACAAATCCGCATGATCGACGCCGTGGATGTCGAGGAAAAACAATAATCTGCGCAACTGATGGCCGAGACCAGGGAATCAGGCGTCATGTGGGGTATGAACCGGAATGTATCGTTCAATCCATATTCCGCGACGCAACGCTTTAGCTCCGGCTGCGATTCACCGTAACCGATCATCAAAACCCGAAACGGTTGTGAACCCTGCTTGATCCGCTTCACTGCGTCAACAAGGACTTCCAATCCCATATATACACTCTGAGTTCCGGCATACAGGACGATCCGATACCCTTCGGGAAACCAGTCAGAATGTTTCGTGCGGAAACGGCGCAATGTTTCCTCGTCCGGACAACGGAACGTTTCCAAATCGACCACGTTCGGCATCTCGATGCAGTTATGTTCCAGCCCGATCGAACGATAATAGGCAAGGTTTCCCTTGGTTAATCCCGTCCGGTAAACCGCGCGCCGATAAAGCGCCGCCGACCATCGCAAACATATCCGGTAAGGCAAACCGCCTTCGCGTAAAAAACCCATCCCCGCCACGGTTTGCGGCCATAGATCGCGGACATCGACAATATAAGGTAGTTTGCGTCTCAACAACGAAACCGCATGGATGGCATAGCCCGAGAAAATCGGCGGGACGGTGACCAGCACCACATCGTCGCGCTTGATGCGGCGGAACATGAAATAAAGAAAAAGCGAGGCGGCAAAACTGAGGTAACCAAGTGTTTTGCGCCAGAAACCGCGATTCGGCGCCGCCAATTCGTATAAATGAGCCACCCGCTCCCCATGCCGGCCCGTATGGCATTTATAGGGACGCCAGCGGAAGCCGTCAGCCAGTTTGCCCTCGGGATGATTGGGACGGCCCGTCACCACCGTGACGTTTTGCTCTCCGTATTCGCGAACCAGCCAGTTGACCAGCTTGTCCATCCGGCGGGCCGGCGGATTGTTTACCGGAGGATAATAATGACTGACGATATAGATCATGATGGTAAGACTGAAGACGGAAGACCGGACGAAGACGGGAGACGGAGACTAAGAGTGTTGGGAGATTAAGAGTGGTTGGGAGACTAAGCGTGGTGGGTTTTTAAAGCGCCTGTGAAACGAAAATTCGATGGAGTTTACGATGGCGTTAAAACGATGGTGTTTACGTACTCGTTTACGAAAATGACAGCCTGGACGAAGTATTCCGGTTCCCGGCCATCGTAAACCCCATCGTGAACTCC
>PWZG01000625.1 GCA_003567575.1 PVC group bacterium
CCGGAAGAGCGAGCAGAATGATGGCCGGCAGAATATGATGGAATGCGATGCGTTGCCTGAAACGATACCTTCTCATGATGAACCTCCTGTGGTTGGTTTACGAACTGTATTCTCCTATGCGCCTGCCTTGCCGTTACACGGAATCCCTGACCATTGCGACTGACCCAGTAAAGGCAGGATGATTTTCGAACTGTTGCTTACCATACAGCCTCCTTTTCCTGATTTCACTGCTTTCATGATCGCGCCGGGCGCAGCTCGTATCCATAAAGCGTTGCGCGATCGAGTTCGATATAGGCTGTCAGATGTCGTTCCGGTTCGAGCGGTTGAATCACGGATCCGTCTTTCCATGACACAACCGTTTCCAGTTTATCTCCACGCAAGGGAACCACGGCGGCGGCATCGCGTCCGGAAATATCCGCTTCGGCGTACAGGGGTCCCCAATCGGCCAACCGCACCCCAATCTGCCCTGATGGGGCAGTCCGGTAATTCAACCACAATTCACAGGGTTCGCTGATTTCGCCCAGATCCAGCCATAGCAATCCCTCGGAATCGGCTTCCAGTCCGAACAACCGGTTACGCGGCCAGCGGGCCAGGCCGATATTCCAAACGCAGGCTTGCGGTTCCGGATCGCGCGCCAGAAATCCCTGCCAGTCGGAATTCAAGCGCCATCCATGCCGGATGCCGGCGCCGGCGAAATAGAGCCACTGTTCGTCGCCCACCTCGATCGCGCTCGACGCGGAATAAATTCCGCCGGGCGCCCAGGGAACCAGGTCGTGCGAGATGAAATCCGGTCGTCCCGGATAATGCATCCAGCCGCCGCCCGGGTTTTCCTGAAACGTCAGCCCCAGATCGACGGAACCGAATCCTGCCGGTCCGCCGTAACGGAAATGCCAGGGAAAACCGACCATCCCCTGACCCGCCGGCATCATGCCCATGCCGTAATAATCCCCGATGGCATAGCCGTGCGCCTGTGCCCGGATATCGTCGTAGCTGTCGGGCACCAGTACGCTGCGCGGTTCCCCCCAATCGCCGTCGCGGTATTCGGATTCCCAGATCGAACGGCGCACGACGCCGTTGACCCGATGGGTGCGTTTCAGAGCGGTCAGTCCGCAACGACGGATGGGATGATACACGCTGTTGATGACATCCTCCCAGGGCCAGCGCGGTTCGGGGTCGTCCAGGGTCCAGTTCAGGCCATCGGCCGAATGCGAGGTGTAATATCCCGACCGTCGCGAGGCGCCCTCGAGAAACTGTTTGCGGCTGCCCGAAGCGCGGTAGCGGTGCGACGCGGGCGCGTCGGGATCGATGAAAACCGTCGGACAATGCAAACCCAACGAACAAAGGTTGTTCTTCTTGTCGCCGTTGAATTCGACGAGGTTGAGCGGCGGCTTGCGCCAGACGATTCCGTCGTCGGATTCGGCCACGGCGACATAGGGCGACGACATGGTAGCGAACCCTTGCGGATGCGCCTGGTACCACATCCGGAAACCGTCGCCTTCGCGCAGGATAGTCCCATAAAGCTGCACGCCACGCGCATCAAGCGGGGTCGACCCGGTCATCACCGGCTCAGGCAGGATTTCGGGAATGGCGCGGCAGGGACGCAATTTACCCCATGTCCGGATGATATTCGAACGACCTTCAAAGCATAATTCCATATTGGTTTATCTCCTTAACGCATATTCATCACCGGATTATCATCAGGGTTCCAGCCGTCACGCTGCCGAAAAACACGCTACCCGCTTCAAAACCCGTCACCCGTAATTCGGCATCCAGATCGTTCCAGGGCGAACTCACGATCCCGTCGAATTCAGAAACGGTTTCGACGGTGTAAAGATCGATTTCGGCGCCGGACGGCATATACGGCGCATCGGCCATCTTGCGTACGAATGACGGCGGGAAGTAGGGCATCCAGAGCGCGATCCGCCCGCCACCGGCCTCGGGATTGCCATGGCCGCCGGTCGCGCCGTTGGCACGCAGCAGAGCGCCGGAACCGCTGATTTGCCGTGCGGTAAGCAGGATACTGCCGCCCGCGCCGTTGCTGCCCCAAGCATCCAAGTTGCCCACAGCATTCGCATCGATCGTCCCATCCATCGACATCGCGTTGCGGGCGCTAATGCGCACGGTACCGCCGCCTCGGCCATCGCTTCTTTCGTTATTCATGGAACCACCGCTTCCTGGCAAGATCGGTGCCTGTGCTTCACCGTAGCGCGTCGATTCATCCGCGCCGGCGGCCAATCCGCCGTGCGATGCGCTGCGGCTGCCGACGCCGAGCCCCCGGTTGGGATCAAAACCACGGGCGCGCGCCGATATCCAGGCATCTGCGGCGAGAATCAGGTTGCCGCATTCCACGTAGGGCGCTGCGCCGTTTTCATGTTCGGCATGCAAAACCAGGTAACTGTCGGCGGCCAGCGACAGGGTTCCGCCGACATCGAAACGCATACCGTAATCGGGCATGACCGCGTTGGTTTCGCCCGCAAACAATTCCAGCACGGCATTTTCAACCAGCGTCGCATTGCCGTCGACCGTCAAACGCCGCACTTCCGGAAAGGCGATCCGTCCCGAAACGGTCAGGGACGGAAGTTGCCATTCGTCAAATCCCGGAATGAACACCCGGACTTCGTCCCATTGCTCATCGAGAACATCCGAAAGGAATATGGTATCCGGCAAATAGAGCGTTCCCCACTGATCGTACCGCGTATGAGCGGGCGTCAACGATCCGGCGCGCGTCCGGAAACGAACGCCGGGATTCGGCTGTGCCAGGGCTTGCTGTTCAACCGGATCGTAGATCACGGCGATTCTTCCGCCGCCGCCGACCCGGCCGCCGCGATCCGCCGGCGCCGTACCGCCGCGCGCCCGCAACTCGCCGCCCGCATCACCGTGCAGGGTCCGGCAGGCAATCAAGATCGACCCGCCCGCGGCGCCCCCTTCCCAACCTCCTGCGCTACGTCCATCCGCGGTAATGGTGCCATAAACCGTCGCGGACTGTTGCGCTTCAACCGTGACGACCCCGCCGCCTTCACCGTGCTGGCTGCCGCTGCCCGGCGTCACCGGCCAGTCCAGGTCACCGTAGGTGTTGTCGTCAGGTTCACGAGGCACCTGCGGTCCTCGTCCGTAATATCGATGTCCCAGACCACCGTGCGCGGCGTCGCCATGATAATCATC
>PWZG01000596.1 GCA_003567575.1 PVC group bacterium
ACACCGAAATCCGAAAAAAAGAACAAAGCGAAAATCCGAAGTGTCGCGGCGTCTTGTCCTGCGTAGCTGAGGCGTAGAAGGAAGCGTGTAAACGGAAGCCCTAATGGCCGAAGCCGGAATGACGAACAGTCTGGTCAAAGGCGTGTCTCCTTGTTTTTAGCTTAGGTTTTTCGTCATTCCTTCGTGCTTGGGTATTTGGGTATTTCGTCATTCGTCATTATACTCAACATCGCGCAGGGATCAAGCGCCGTGACACTGAAGTACCGACGGAAGTGATTTATGCGCCCTTCGGGGAATGTCCACTTGCCCCTGGGGTGAATATCGGTTATATTAACCCCCGACTTTACCGGCAGACTTCGAACATGATGTCGAACATGACATCCAGGGAGAGTGACGATGCATCAGGCAATAATCGAAAAACATTTCCAGCGCTTGACTAGTGCCGTGGCCTATGTGGCCGGACCGATGTGGCCCAGCGTATTAGACGTGCGCACCGGCAGATATCCGGAAGGCGATCATGTGCCGAAACGGGTGTATCGCTTGATTGGCGCCCCGCGCGGCAGCACACTTTACTGGGATCAACCGTCGCTTATTGCCGCGTATGCTTTATCCGATGCGACCGGGAATCCCGCGTATGCGCAGGCTGCCGACGCTTACGTACGCGCATTTCTGGCTGAGTGTATTGCCGAAAACGGGATGTTCCAGTGGGGAAACCACGTCTACTACGATGTGTTCGAGCGGCGCGTCGTACATTTTGCCAACGGCCACCACGAACTGCGCCCGATCACGCCGGCATGGGATGTTTTCATGCGGCTTGCTCCGGAGGCGACCGCGGTCTACATCCGTACCATGGCGGACCGCCATGTCTACGATCCGGCTACCGGCGCGTTCAACCGGCATGACGACAGCCGTCGGGGACACGCCTTCCTTGAAGCCGGCGGAATTCTGGTGGAATCGCTGGCCTGGTTGTACCGCCAAACGAAGGATCCGCTTTTGCTGGAAAAGTCTCTGAAAATTGCCCGCTTCAGTTACGCCCACCGCCACCCGGAAACCGGGCTCGTGAAAAACGAACCGCTTCATGGTCGATGGGATTCCAAGGTATGTACCACGGAAATCGGCCTGTGGGCGCAATGCCTTATGCGGGCGGCCGGGTATACGGCGAACGATGAATTTATGGCAATGGCCCGCGAAGCGGTGCGCGCCTATCTAAATCATGCATACGACCCGACATCGGGCCGTTACGCCGGACAGGTTCGGGTCGATACGGGCGCGGCCGTGGCGCCGGAACAAACCGGTTATTGGCCACGGGAAACTTCGGATCCCTGGAACACGGATCAATGGCCGAATCATGATTATCCGATGGAACTGGCGCAGGCCTGTCTTTCGCTGTATATCGAAACCAAGGAACCGCTGTTCCTGGATGCCGTGAATCGTTGGGCGCGGATTGCCGTTGAAACCGCACCCGCCCGCACCGGGAAATGGACCTATGCGGAAAACTATGGTCGTTGCATTCAATTCCTGTACCGGACCGGAACGTTGTTACACCAACCGGATTTGATTTCCGCATCCGATACACTGGCAGAAGAAGCCGTCGATAAATTATATTGCGACGGCATGTTTCTCGGCGCCACGGACGGCGGGCACGTGTATGAAGCCGTGGATGGGGTGGGGGTTCTGTTACTGGCGCTGCTGCGGTATCCGGATCCGGTTGCGACTTAAACAGTGGCTATAGTATGATTGCGGCAGTCAGCGCGTGCGGGCAATCGGTGGAGTGCAATGAAACAAGATCAAGATACGGAAAGCCTGAAGAAACTGTTGTTGGATGGTTCGTTAACCTTGCTGTTCGTGCGTCACGGACAGGCCGGCGGCAACGGAACGCGCGAGGGATTGCTCGGAGCCGCTCTCAGCAAGACCGGCGAACGACAGGCTGCCCTGCTGGCGCGCCGGTTAGCCACGCTGCCCTTGTCGCATATTTATGCTTCCGATATGGCGCGTTCATTTCAGACGGCCGAATATGTGAGCCGGTTTCATTCCGGCATTCCTTTTCAGTCCATGCCGGACATGCGCGAGATATCGCCTTTCCAGGTGCGTGGTTTTCCGCCGCCGCATAGCGCACGGGAGCGCGCCATACGTCGCGAAGAACGTGAACGGGTCGAGCGTTTCGCACGGTATTTGCGGGAAAACCATCATCCCGGACAATTGATAGCCGTGATCGGCCACAATGGCGTCAACGGCATGCTGATGGCGCAATTGAGTGGAACCGATTATCGACGCGGTGTCCGCATCGTTTGCTGTCATACCAGTGTCTCGGTGATGAGTATGGCGCCGGAAATACCGCCCGTGGCGTTGCGCCTGATGGGATGCACGCGCCATTTGCCGCCGTCTCTGGTTACCTACAGCAATGTCTGACGTCAATAAACCCCACGGCACGGGAGATATGCCATGACACACCAGGAAAGCATCCAACTCAACACCACCGGTCACGGCGATATGCACGATATCACGGCCGATGTGGCGACGATTGTCCAACGATCCGGCATCCAGACCGGCATCGTGCATGTCTTTAACATCGGCAGCACGGCCGTCGTCGGCATGATAGAATATGAAGCGGGCCTCGAAAAAGACTTGCCGGCAAGCCTGGACCGCTTGATTCCGCCAAGCCGTGAGTACGGCCATGAGATGGCCTGGCATGACGGCAACGGCCATTCGCACTTGCAAGCGACAATGATGGGGCCATCGCTGACGGCGCCGGTTTCCGGCGCCAAACTGGTGCGCGGAACCTGGCAGCAGGTTTTTCATCTGGAATGCGACGTGAAACCACGGAAGCGAGAAATCATGGTAACCGTGCAGGGTGAGTAGTGACTTATCCCGGCATGGCTTCGCGGAGATCGTGTTTACGGCTCTTTGTGGCCGAGGTCGGCCCGACCTCGGCATCCCATGGCCCGACCTCGCGTACCCGCCGGTGCCCGGAGGGCGAAGTCCGGGCCCGAGGTCGGCTTCCCCGGCGCAAGTCGGGCCCTATCTGCCGTGGCGGCAGGCGACATGCGCCACATAAAGCCCAGCGATGATTGTGCCAAATCAACACCCGACACGCGACACCCGACACCCGATTCCATTCATCAGTTCCGCATAAATCTTCTTGTTTTTCTGCGCAAACATGC
>PWZG01000512.1 GCA_003567575.1 PVC group bacterium
CGTGTCGGTATAGCCGCCGATGGTGACGGCATGGGTCAGGGTGTTGCCGAAGCTATATGCGAGCGTATCGATTCGCTCGCCGTCGAGATAAAACGAAATCTCGGATCCGTCGAAACTGAAGGCCAGATGGTACCATTGGCCGGGCTGCAGCCGGCGCGGCAGCAGCGCCGATCGCCAGGTGTTTTCCGGTGTGCCGCCCTGGCCGGTATAGGCGACCATCGTGGTTCCGTTTTCGCGCAAGCCGAACATGTACGTGTAGCGTGCCGATGAGGCGCGCGCATTGCGCTTGCTGTAGAGCATGTCGACGCCACGAAACGTGTTGAAACACATCCAGCCTTCGATCGTGAAGGGTTCGTTGTCCGGAATCTGAAGGGAGTCCGGCGTGCCCAGTTGAACGTGGCTGGCGGGCCAGGCAAAGGCCGGCACGGTTTCAGCCGCATGCGCCGTGGACACCCCCAGACAAACAACCGCGGCAAGCGCAGTCGCCGCAACGGCAATAGAAATACGTAAAGCGGCAGCCATGTTCATGTTGCATCCTCGCGGATTGGTAACGTCCGGCGCCGGAAACGGATGCTGCGCACCACCGATCGGTAAATGATTGCCCCCCCCCCGCGACGCGGCGCCTGAAAGTTTGCGTCGCGGGACGTTTTGCAAATCTAAGCGCCCGGCCGCCCCCCGTGGGCCCGCCTGACTCCCCGCCCTACGCCCCATCATCTTCCGCGCGGCAACACACCGCGTACAAAAACTAAAAAAAAACAGTCGCATATTCCTAGACGTTTGTCAACTCCCTCTCCCGATTTTTTTTAAATAGTTGTGGGCTGTTGCGGCGCAAGGTGTCATAAACCTGAAACGGAAACGATATTCGATCCCCGCCTAACCGCACAGGTTCATAAAAAAACCGCACTCCTGACCGGAATCGGGGATAAAGAGAAAAAGTTGGCGCACCCGGCAGGACTCGAACCTGCAACATTCTGATCCGAAGTCAGATGCTCTATCCAATTGAACTACGGGTGCAAACATTCCGGCGCTGCGCTGAAAATCACCGGCGCGCTCCGACGGCCTGAACGCCGAACCGGGAAATCGGTTGCTTTGCGAACCATAATACCACCAGCCGTCGAAAATGCAATCTTTCGTTGGATGGACGTTGATTTTCAGGACACTCGAAAGGCAGCAAGCGTTCGTGAAAACGGTCAATACCATGTCAGTGCATATACAAGTTTTACCCGTTCACGGTTCAGGGGTTCACGGTTCATGGTCTTTTCAGACTTCTTGGATGCTTTCCTTTTCTGCTTGAATTCAAGCATATATTGCACTAAACCGGCTATCTTGCTCATTGCGGACTATCTGACCTCGACGGAAATTTTGGGTGGTTTCCGGAAATTGATTTGGCACATTTTAGCGCGGTTCCATGTGGCGCATGTCGGCCCGACGTGCGCCTCCAGGGAGCCGACCTCGGGCCGAGGTCGGCCACATTCGGAAAATTGTGCCAAGCCATTTTGCGGCGAGGTCAGGCTGCAATGTCTTTTCTTCACCGTGAACCGTGAACGCTTACATGCATTATTCGTCGCATTTTTCTTGTCAAAAACATGCCGATATGCTAAAAATACCGGCATATATATCTTTTGTACCGGCAGTATCGACAGGCCATGCGTCGGTTGATTGCGCCGGATCGCCAAACAGGGGAGTAAAACATGCTGACGGTCGACAAATTGCAGAAGAATTTCGGCCCGATTGACGCGGTACGCAACATATCTTTCGATCTAAAGAAGGGCGATGTACTCGGTTTTCTTGGTCCAAACGGCGCCGGGAAATCGACTACGATGCGGATCATCACGGGCTATTTACAGCCCAGTGGCGGCACGGCAACGGTTAACGGCTTTGATATCGGCAAACAATCGGTTGCCGCACGCCGACAACTCGGGTATCTTCCGGAGAATGCGCCGGTCTACCAGGATATGACGGTGCAACATTTTTTGAATTTCATTGCTGAAATCCGCGGTTTTCGCGGCAACGAGCGTCGTCGCCGGGTGGACCGGATTATGGATATTTGCAAGATCGAACCCGTGCGCCGGCAGTCCGTCGATACGCTGTCCAAAGGATACCGTCAACGCGTCTGTTTTGCGCAGGCCATCCTCCACGATCCGCCCATTTTAATCATGGACGAACCGACTGATGGACTGGATCCCAACCAGAAGGCGATAGTCCGCCAGATGATTCTGGACATGGCGCAGACGAAAGCGATCATTATTTCCACGCATATTCTTGAGGAAGTGGATGCCGTTTGCAATCGCACCATCATTATCAGTCGCGGCCGGATTGTGGCTCAGGGGACACCGGCGGAACTCAAACAGCGCAGCCCCAGCCATGGCGCCGTCACGCTGGAATTGACGGAGACGCCGGACAGCGTGATGGCCGATCTTGAAACCTTGCCATCGGCGAAACGGGTGGAACCGGCGGACAATCATTGTTTCACCATTTATCCTCGCGATCCCGTGAAGTTGTTTCAAGACGTGATGAACCAGGCACGGCGACGGTCATGGACGATTAAATCCATTTCAGTCAAGGAAGGTCGTCTCGAGGATACGTTTCATGCTTTGACTCAAACGGGAGATAACGCATCATGAGTGAATCGCTGCGTCATGCCTGGGCTATATTCAAACGCGAATTACGGTCGTATTTCGAATCGCCCGTGGCCTATGTTTTTTTGGTTGTTTTTCTGGTAATGGCGGCCTTTTTAACCTTTTCCGTCGGTAATTATTACGAGAACCGGCAAGCCGATCTACGAATGTTTTTTTTCTGGCATCCGTGGATATACCTGTTGCTTGCGCCAGCCGCGGCGATGCGGTTATGGTCGGAAGAAGCCCGTTCCGGAACGCTTGAATTGTTGTTTACCCTGCCTGTCACGATTACCCAGGCAATTGTCGGAAAGTTTCTGGCCGCCTGGTTTTTCCTGACAATCGCGCTTGCTCTGACGGCGCCCGTCATCATCACCACCTATTACCTTGGCAATCCTGATTCCGGCGTGATTATCGGCGGCTATATCGGCAGTTTCCTGCTGGCCGGGATATACTTATCCGTGGGAATGCTGACCTCGGCCATGACGCGTAACCAAGTGATAAGTTTCGTGGTAGCAATCGTCATTCTATTGTTTCTGCTTCTGGCCGGCTGGCCGCCGGTAACCGGATACCTGGTACACTGGGCGCCGTTATGGCTGGTCAACGGTGTGGCGGCCTGCGGTTTCATGCCGCATTTCGAATCTTTGCAACGCGGCGTTATCGACGCACGCAACATCGTCCATGCCGCCAGTGTCATGGTTTTCATGTTGTTTGCCAATCGCATTGTTCTTGAATGGAGGAAATCTTCATGAAGTCATCACGTTCATTCGCCGCATCCGGATACGCCGGCGGTATCATTGCGCTGGCAACGCTACTGGTATGTCTTGTCGCCATCAATATCCTGTCCGGCGGCATACGACTGCGGTACGATCTGACCGAGGAAAAACTTTACACGCTCAGCGAGGGAACACACAACATACTTAACCGTCTCGACCGGCCGGTTACCTTGACGTTTTATTTTTCGCGGTCGTTATCGGAAATTCCAGCGCCCATCAATATCTACGCGCGGCGCGTGGAAGATTTACTCCATGAATACGATCGGGCCGGCGGTGACCGGTTACGCGTCGAAACCGTCGATCCGCGACCGGATACCGAATCCGAAGAGTGGGCGATCAGCCACGGTATCGAGGGCCATCCCATTGATCGCGCCGGCAATCGCCTGTTTATGGGGTTGACCGTGGTCTCCGGCGATACACGCGCTGTGATTCCGATGCTCAACCCGAATGAGGAAGAGACCCTGGAATACGATATTACACGCCGTATTTTGCGTGTATCGCGCGATGTAAAACCGGTCATCGGTTTGATCAGCAGACTACCCGTGATGGGTCAGGCGGCGATGCCGTTCATGATGCCCGGCATGCCGCAACAGAACAATCAACAACCCTGGACCGCGTTTCAGGAACTCGAACGTGATTTCACGGTACGTGAACTAGCGTTACCTTTAGATACGGTAGAGGCGGACGTGGAATGTTTGCTGTTGGCGCATCCGCCCGAGATGGATGAGGGCAGTCTGTTGGCCATTGATCAATATCTGCTTGGGGGCGGCGCCGTGATTGCGTTTCTCGACCCGTTATCCGTTGCGGAACGAGAGATCATGGATGACACGCCGTCGCCTTACGGCCAAGCGCACGAGTCCGCGTCTGCGCTGGAACCTTTGACGACCGCCTGGGGTGTCAAGTGGAATGTGGAGGAACTCGTTGTGGATATCGAGGCAGCGACCCCGGTCCGGGGCGCGGGTGGTCGGATTGAAGACAACCCGATACTGTTGAGTCTTTTCGAGGATGCATTCGACGCCAACGACATTGTCACCACCGGTCTGGAACAAATACTATTGCCGCTGGCCGGCCATTTCGAAGTCATCCCCGTGGATCAACTCGAGTACCATCCCATTATTGAATCATCAGCCAATGTCATGAGCACCGATCCCATGACCGCCCAATTCGGGATGCACGCTTTCATGCAGCAATTCCAACCCCGGCAAGAACCTTTTACGCTTGCGCTTCGCGTCCAGGGCACTTTCAAAACAGCTTTCCCGTCGGGGATCACCGTCACGGAAGGAGTAGATTCCTCAGAATTCAATGCATTGGATGACAATGATTTCCCGAACACCAATGCATCGGACGGCGCTCCGGATAAACCGGTACAACGTTTGCCGAAGCATACGCAAAGCGTTCAACCCGGCGTGGTTTTATTGATCGGCAATGTGGATATGCTATACGATGCGTATGCAGTGCGTCAAATTCCGTTTTTCGGAGTTCGAACCATGCAACCGATCAACGACAACATTAATTTTCTATTGAATGCCGTCGAACAAGCGAGCGGTGGAATCGATCTATTGGCCATGCGCGCTCGTGGCCGTTCGACACGGCCGTTCACCCGTGTACAGGAACTGGAACGGGCGGCACGTTTGCGCTGGGTCGACGAGGAACAACGGCTGCAACAACAATTACGCGATACCGAACAACGGCTCCATGCATTACGCGCCGAAACCGACGACGCACAGCACGTTTTTTTGACCGAAGAACAACGGCGTGAAATCGAGCGTTTCCGCGAGGAACAAGCGCGCACCCAGGCCGCTTTGCGGGAAGTACGCAAAAATTTGCGCGAAGATATCGAACGTTTGGGGTTACGCCTGAAAATAATCAATATCGGTCTGGTTCCTTTGCTGGTTATTCTTGGCGGCATAGCGATTGCATTGATAAAACATATTAAATTGGCTCGGAGTAAATGATGAAGTCGAAAAATCTGGTTATCCTGCTGATTGTTACGATACTGCTGGTCGCATTCGCATATTATCGCGATTCACAACAGCGGATTCGCACCACGGATGCGGCCGTTCCCGGCGCCGCGGTATTTCCCGACCTGGACATCAATCGCGTCGCCATGCTGGCGATCAGTGACTCTCGCGCCACGACGACGGTGCATCGAGCCGATGATCGCTGGCAGGTATCCGAAAAACACGGTTACGCCGCCGACTTCAGAAACGTACGCGATCTTTTGCTCCGGATATCCGATTTAAAGATCGGTAGACCGCTTCATCTTGACGACGGCTTGCGTCGCGAATTGCATTTGGTTCGCCCCGGCGCCGCCGGGCCGGGTATATCCTCCGGTAAACATATCGTCCTATCGGATGCCGCCGGAAAACCGCTGGCAACGTTAACGCTCGGCAAAACGTTTCATGGCGACCGGGATCCGCAAAGGGAACCGGTGGCTTTCCAATGGCGCGGCGCGGATGGGCGCTATGTGAAAACGCATACGGGGGATGCGTTTCTGGTGTCGGACCCATTCCAAGGTGTCGCCTCCGAACCGGACGAATGGTTGGACCACCGGTTCCTTGAGGTTCCGACACACACACTGGTGGCACTGGAATGGCGAGCTTTCGGACACACCCCCATTCGGCTGTCGCGTCAACAACCCGGTGATCCCTGGCGATTACAGGATGCGCCCGAAGATAAGGTGCTTGATACCAAACGGATCGACAACCTGACCAGGGCCTTGCGGTCGCTGAGCTTTGAAGATATTGCCGATCCGTCAATCCCTCCCGAAAAAATCGGCTTATCAGAAACCAACGCGGTGACGCTGAAAGCGCATTCCGACGACGGCCGTCAATACACGTTATTGATCGGCGACGCCGCGACGACCGACGATACCGCGCTTTATCCGCTGCGTGTTTCCGCCGCGTACGATTTGCCGTTCACACCGGCGTCCGACACGAATGGCAAACCGGCAAAGGATCGCGCCGAGACAATGCATCAGCATGTCGAAACGGTACAACGCATCAACGAACGGTTGCGTGACTGGATCTATCTGATTGACGCCGACACCGCGCAAAAGCTACGGGTCAGCCGCAACGATTTGCTTACGGAACCGGAACCGGCGCGCGAGCCGGACGACCCCGGAGAATAAAACAGCGTGCTTATGATCGGGGACAACCATGGACCATAATGAGATTTCGATGCGGGTGAAGCGGACCACGAAACGGTTCGCGACGATCCGCGGCGAGATGCACAAGGTGGTAATCGGACAGGACCGGTTGATTGACCGTTTACTGGTCGCGATGGTCAGTGGCGGTCACGTCCTTCTTGAAGGCGTCCCCGGCCTGGCAAAAACGCTGATCGTTAAAACCCTGGCCGATTGCGTCGGTCTCGACTTTCAGCGCATCAGTTTCACGCCCGATCTGTTGCCGGCCGATATTGTCGGCACCATGATCTACCATCCCGGCGATGGTGTTTTCAGACCCAAACAAGGGCCGGTTTTTACCAACCTATTGCTGGCCGACGAAATCAACCGCGCGCCGGCAAAGGTCCAGTCAGCGCTGTTGGAGGCGATGCAGGAACGGCAGGTAACACTGGGACAGGAAGCCCTGCCGTTGCCCAATCCATTTATGACGCTGGCAACCCAAAATCCACTGGAACAGGAAGGCACATATCCGTTACCGGAAGCGCAAACCGATCGTTTTATGCTTAAATGTCTCGTTCATTATCCTTCTCGCGACGAAGAACGGATGATTATGAACCGTTTCGCGCGGATGACGGACGTGACCGTTAAGCCGGTGCTGACACCGGACGATTTACAGGATATGCGGACGACGTTGGACCGGGTTTACTGCGACGATAAGGTCGCCGAATACATTCTTGACCTGGTCGCGGCGACCCGGCGTCCTTCACTCTTCCGGGTCGACGCAGACCAATTGATCGCTTGCGGCGCCTCGCCGCGCGCATCCTTGTATCTTCATCAATCCGCACGTGCATCGGCGATGTTACAGGGTCGCGGTTATGTCACGCCGCAAGATGTCAAGGACTTCGCCCACGATGTGTTGCGTCATCGCATCATCCTCAGCTACGAAGCTGATGCCGAAAATATCACCACCGAGACACTCATCACGCAAATACTCGATACGGTTCGCGTACCATAACAATTTGGACTTATCGTCATGCCGATTGAAATTCGAGATTTGATGCAACAAGTCCGGCGATTGCGTGTGGTCCCGTCACGCCACATCGAAGAACGGATCAGCGGCGATTATCGTTCCGTATTCAAGGGACACGGTATCGAATTCGATGACGTACGCGAATATGCATATGGCGACGATATTCGCGATATCGACTGGAATGTGACCGCCCGAATGGGGCATCCCTATATCAAACGTTACCGTGAAGAACGGGAATTGACCCTGATCTTGATGGTCGACGTATCCGGTTCGCTGGCATTCGGCGCCCGTAGCCGAATAAAAGAGGATACCGCGGCCACACTGGCCGGTTTACTGGCATTGTCGGCGGATCGCAATCATGACAAGACAGGCTTGATCCTGTTCAGCGATCGTGTCGAAAAATATGTGCCGCCGGCTCGGGGGCGCCGTACCGTAATGCGCATTTTACGCGACATACTGGCGGCTGAAAAAACTGGTCGGCGCACGGATATTGGAGTTGCGCTTCGGTTCCTGAACCGTGTGCACAAACGACGCGCGGCCGTTTTCCTTATCTCCGATTTTCTGGATGCCGGTTACGAAAACGATTTCCCGTCTTGCGCTCGACGCCATGATCTGATTGCATGCCGCCTCAACGATAGCAGTGAACGGATATTGCCTTCGATCGGACTGCTGGAAGTTGTTGACCCTGAAAACGGCGACACACGGTTGCTCGATACCTCCGCAAGTCACACACAAACCCGACTTCGTGAATGGGCGGACGAACAGGACCGCCGCTTGAGCCGGGTCTGCCGCCGCTACCGTACAGACAGGATTGAATTATCCAACGAAAGTAGCGTCGCCGACGCGCTCCATGCATTGTTCCGTCAGCGGCGTCACCGAATGCTTTGCGGCCAGTTCCCGCGACGAAATGCCGCCACCGGAATCGGAGAATGAACCATTATATTCGATATACAGTTTTCAGATGGTTACTGTTTCTGGTCACTTGCATTGCCGGCGCGGCGGATGCCGATCGCGATCCGCTGGATGTATCTTTCGCATTCATGCCTGAACACGTGGATCCTGCACGTTTTTTTTTCGTTACAGTTACTGTAAGTGTACCGCGCGAAAGTATTGATATAAGGTTATTGGTGACGGACCGGACATTCGAAGGATTCCGGATTGCCGGATCTTATGATCGCCGGCAGGAGTTAGCGGAGGGCGGTTACCGGCTACAACGCTCATTCCGATTGCAACCGCAACCGGGATCATCGCGATTTCGCATGGCGCCCCTGGCACTCGAATGGCAAGATAACGCATCCGAAACCGTTGCGGCTTTCGGGTATCAATTGGTTCCCGCCATGGTATTTGAGCGGCGGGAATATCGCCATGACGAAACCGCCGTGATCGGCGGCATGCAACGGTTACCCATCCTGTATGAGCGTTCGCCATGGCCGATCGTGATAACCGTTGCCGGACTGATCATGCTGGCCGCCGTAATTATCGCCATACAGCGTCGCCGGCCAGGGACAACAGTATCCCCTACCCCGCGTGAGCAGGCGCGGACCGAATTAGACGCTTTACTAGAGCGACATTTGCCGGAACACGAACTCTGGACGGATTTTTATGTTGAGCTGACCTTGATCATACGCCGTTTTATCGAGCGTACCGGCAATATTCCCGCCTCCGAACAAACAACCAGCGAATTATTCAAGACGATCCGTAACGATTCCCGTTTCAGTCCGGCATGGATCGAATCCGTTTCCGATTTTTTCAACCATGCCGACCGGATAAAGTATGCCGGTGATCAACCGGATATTGAAAGCGCTCATCGCGCCGTATCCGCGGCGCGAAAGTGTATCGAGACTCTCGAACCGAAAGCATCCGATCATGCGGCAACTTGCTAACCCATCTTTTCTGTGGATATTCATCGTATTGGCTGTGGCAATATGGTTTGTATTCAGACGTTGTCAGGGTGACGGCGCCGTGTATCCGCCAACCGGCCATCTGCCGCGAATCCCGCGATCATTCCGGCATTTCGTTGCCGACACCACGCGTATTGCCTCCATCACGGGAATCGCGCTGCTGATCGTCGCGCTTGCGCGTCCCCAAACGCGGGATACACGGATCGAAGAGAAACAAGAAGCCATTGCGATCCAGATGGTGGTGGATGTCTCCGGCTCAATGGCCGGCCTGGATTTGGCAGCGCCGGAAACATTGCGCGATGGTGAATTCCGTACCCGTCTGGACGTTGTCAAAGACGCTTTCTCCGAGTTCGTGCGCCGTCGTCCGCATGATGCGATCGGTTTAATTACGTTCGGCGGCTATGCCGTTTCCCGCGTTCCCTTGACATTCGATCACGACCTGTTGCAACACATTATCAACGACGTGGAAATACCCGGCAGTGAATACGACCGCGAGGGACACTTACGGCGTCCCGAAGAGCAGATGACGGCCATCGGCGATGCTTTGGCCCTGGCATGCGCGCGATTGGAGAACACTGACATCGCATCACGCATCGTGGTGTTTCTCAGCGACGGCGAATCTAATTTCGGCATTATCGATCCCGACGACGCAATCCGCCTTGCTGACAGCATGGGGATACGGGTCTACACGATAGCGGCGGGTAGCGAGGAAATGGTACCGTTCTTGAGTCACGACCCGCGCGGTCGCCCCATGATACAGCGTGTCTTTGTCGGGTTGGACACCGACCTGTTGCAACGGATGGCGCACACAACCGGAGGCCGGTATTTCCATGTTGATGACGCCGCCGGCATGGAACTGGCCTTGGCGGCGATTGACGACATGGAAACCACGGTTACCGACCAGCAGATCGTCGAACACACCAGCGAGAAGCAGCATTGGCCGCTGACGCTGGGACTTCTTCTGCTGATTGGCGCAATCAGCATTCGATGTGGCGTCGAGGGCAAGTTGATTTAGACACTTGTTTTTTTTCAGTATACCCGTTATACTAGCGGCCTTTTGCATTGCTCGGGTGGCGAAATTGGCATACGCGTTAGGTTGAGGGCCTAATGGCCGCAAGGCTGTGCGGGTTCGAGTCCCGCCCCGAGCACCATCGTCTGTCGGAAGAATCGTAATGGAATTGATCATTGCCACACGGAATCCCGGCAAACGCGCGGAAATCGATGCGCTTTTAGCCGATGGCGGCATTCATTGCGCCGACCTTTCCATGATCCCGACCGAGGTTCCAACGATAGAAGAGGACGCCACAACCTTTGCCGGCAACGCCATCAAGAAAGCGGTCGTGACCGCTATTACCACGCGCCGCTGGTGTTTGGCCGACGATTCCGGTCTTGAAGTGGATGCCCTCAATGGCGCGCCAGGCGTGCATTCGGCCCGGTATGCCGGCGAACCGTCCGATGATCACGCCAACAATCGGAAACTGCAGCAGGCGCTCAACGGTTGCAATCAGCGGTCCGCCCGGTTTCGTTGCGTGCTGGCGCTGTCCGCGCCATGCGGCAAAGCTCAGATCGTCGAAGGTATTTGCGAGGGATATATTGCCATCGAACCACGCGGCGACCAGGGGTTCGGTTACGATCCGCTGTTTATTCCCGAGGGCTACATTCACACCATGGCGGAACTCGGGCCCTCGGTGAAACAAAGTATTTCGCATCGCGCCGCAGCGCTAAGATTGGCGCTCGAACGCTGGAAGACGATCCTGGAAAAACAACCTACCAACTGGCCCGCCCGCGGACAGGAATCGATCCGTTGATTGTGACGGTTTCGTAACCTTTATCGCTAAATGTTCATGCGGTTGCTTTCCGGAGTCGTTGGCCTTCTGCAGTTCGCGCCAGCCACACTTCTCTGCTGGACGAGACCCCTGCTTCCCATGCAGATTAGGGTAAAGACGATGGGTAGACGGATGCCTCTTTGTCTTTGCCGTAATCTTTACCATTGTCTGAAAACACGGGAAAACCGGTCAACGATTACGCTGCACGATTACGCAACACGATTGCTTGCGGTCTCCTCGTGTCCCGTAATCGTGTTCCGTTCTCTCATATCCCGAAAAACCTGATTTTCGCCGCGAAATCAAGGGGCACCCACTTGTCTCTGAGAACGTCGAAACCTACGGGTGACGATTACGGATTACGATAAGAGTGTCACAAACCCCGGGTATCGGCCGCCGGAATACCCAGCTCGAATCGTAAATTAAAATTCGGATCGACGCCGTCAAGCCATATCCGGCCCTGCTCCATAACGCGTACGCTTTCGATCCAAGCCCGTGTATTTGCCAGGGTTTGCCGTATCGCATGCGAATGATGTGGATCTTGTACCCATAACATCAGCGATAGCGCCGCTAATGCATCGTTCACCAAGGGCGCAAAGGCTGTTAAATCGGTCCATAAATATACCGGCGCGGTGTCCGCTTCCGATGGCGGTATCCAACGGTACTCGGCTGGAGGTTCGTTGTGGCGGTTCGCCGATTCCAATAATCGTTCCAAAACGGCGGATTGTCCGGCAACCAAAAGCCAGCCTGACTGATAAACCACGCCGACCCGTTCCTGTAACCGTAACCGCTGATACAAAGAATTACCGGAACGGCTGTCTTCGATCACGGTGACAGTTTCCAATGGAGCGCGCCGGGGGATCAAACCCAGCCGGTATTCCCGGTTCAAGCGATCAAGGATATCCATTAACAGCGTGTCGGCGCGCTCCGCATGACCGACATGCATACCCGCCACAATTGCCGGAACACGCACCCCGGCCATGCCGGCCCACCCCCTCTCTCTGCCGGAACTGATCGAGCCCGCATAACGCTGATCCAACACGCTGACAAAGAAGGGATATTCAGACTTACCGGGTTCGCGTCCCGGAGCGGTCGCATTCGTCACAACACCATCCGCGACCGTACCCAAGGCTTCGGCCAGTACCGCAGCCCAGTGCAGCGTATAGGATTGCTCCGTTAAAAAAGTAAATAACGTCGGCGAAACGAACGTCGACAGGACCGGTGCATCGCCGAGAATATCCTGCAACCCTTCCAAGGCTGACGCCGACAGCAAGTCCGTCCCCGGCGCCACGGGTGCGGCGAAGCTGCCGGTCACCCTGCCTTTTGCATAGGACGATTCAAGTTGCTGTAACGCAACCACCATAGCACCCTGTCTTTCACCTGGTCTTTCCCGATGCCGTAATCTGTAGGCGCCCCAGTCCGGCATTCCTGATCCCGCCAACGTTTCAGCGTCTTCCCGCCAGGCACTCTCCCGCAACGAAGCGTACCCTCTTTCTCGATTCCACGTTGCCATTGGAATTTTTACACCCATTGAAAAGTCAGATATGCATCCCAGCAGGTAACCGTCCGCCAATGCCAGCGAAAGATGCTTGCCCGATTCAACCGGATCGTCGTCCAGCAGCCAGAATGTTTCGCGACCCGGCAGATCGACGGCTCGGATTCCGGGAATCCCCCGAATTGAGAGTGTCCAGCGTAAATGTTGCACGCGATTACCGATCCATGAAGCAAACACCCAGGCCGGTTCATTGCTGCCGCCCAGGTTGGGGACATAGGCCAGCACCACGTCACGGCCAAACAGTTCCCGTACCCAGCGTTCCGTGTCGGGATCATCGTTTAAGGAATGCAACGCCGACGGCGCGATACCGGTGGAGAGCAACAACGTCATGATCAATGGATTGCGCGACAGTTCCGGTAACCGGTCGGCCGCCTGGTCGTGCCGGCTGAAAAAAACGGCGTCGACCGGGATGGCACGCCATACGGCGTCAGGATCATAGGGCGCATGCAATATCCACCAGATACCCGTCGCGATCATGGCGCCGATCAGTATCCAGCGCGCCGGTCGCTCCCAACGCCGGTATCCCCGGCGTTCCGATGAAACGCAGGCGGCGTCAAGCGCTTTTTCATTAAGCTGACCGGCATCATTAACATTGCCCTCGCGATCAAGAGACATGAAGGATTCTCCTTATTCCTCGTCCGGTGCGTGTTTTAACCAGAACGATAAAATTCGCGTTTTGATTTGAGTCCGACAAAAAAGATTCATGATTTATGGATAGCATGATGGCGTATTGAGTGACAATATTCAACAAACATGCTTATCATACAGATTCAATCCGTGCATATCAAGCCTGGAACAAGGTCCGGGCGCATATCACTTTATGTTGCATGCAACATAAAGTGATATGCGCCCACAAGGTCCCCGGAATTTAGTGCCTTATTCTAGAGCCTATGTCATAAAAAACAAGAAAAAGTGACGCGCGGGCGTTGGGTGATTCGGGCAAGAGGTCAGAGGTCGGAGGTCAG
>PWZG01000323.1 GCA_003567575.1 PVC group bacterium
CAAACATTGTTTCTCAGTCACCCCGAAAAATCTGATTTCGCCACAAAATCATGAGGCCCCACTCGTTTGAGAGAACGCGAAGCGGGTGTCGGGTGTCGGAGTCCTCACCCTCGGTGGCAGCAGATTGCTCGGGGCGATGTTTGTCGACAGGTGTCGACGGGAATCGACGGAAACGGTCTCCCTGTTGCCTCGTCTGAGAGAACGCGAAGCGGGTGTCGGGTGTCGGGGGATTGGTCACGATTCCCGAAAAAGGTTTTCCGCTTGCGACCCATCGGTTGGTTGTTTGTCGCGTTGTTTTTAACTGCGTTGATCATGTGCTATCTTATGCAGCCTCAAACCCAACCAGCGTTACCTCCCGGGGTGAATGTCCGCGGCGACCTTCACCCGGTTGCGGACGACCAGATTCGCCTGCTGTTCGACCGGACCGTTCGCGATCCGGAAACGGATACCCGTGTGATCCGGCAGGAGATTTTCGATGCGGCGCTGGCGATGATTGCCGGCGCGCAAAGGTTTGTGGTGGCCGATTTTTTCCTGTGGAACACATGGCAAGGAACCGAACCGGAAGAGCATCGCCGGGTGGCCACCGAATTAGCGGATGCTTTGATCGCTCGCAAAAAGGCGGCGCCCGATCTCGCGATACTTGTTGTCAGCGATCCGATCAACCGGGTGTATGGCGCCGGACAGGAGTCGTTTTTTCAGGCCATGGCCGAGGCTGGTATTCCAGTCGTCTTTACCGATTTGGATCGTTTACGGGATTCCAACCGGGTGTATGCGCCGCCGGCGCGCCGGGTGGGTGGCTGGTTCCGGCGGTCGCGAACCATCTGGCGGTGGTTACATCGTCCGCGCTGGCCCAATCTGCTTGACCGCGCAGGCGATCGGATATCGACCATTCAAATCGGCCGCCTGTTACTTTTCAAGGCCAACCATCGCAAAGTCCTGATCGCGGACGGTCCCGGAGGTTTCGCACACTTGTTGGTGACCAGTATGAATCCGGCCGACGGGAGTTCCGCGCACGATAATATCGGCTTGCAAATCAGCGGTGCTGTTGCGGATGATGCCTTGAAGAACGAACTTGCCTGTGCGGTCTGGTCCGCGATGCGCCCGGCAAACGTGTTGCAGATGGATTCCGGCGACTGGCATCGCGTCTTGGAAACGATCCGGCAACGGGTAAAAGTTGCGACGCCGGTGGCGGACTCGCTTGCGACGGCCGATGTTCCGCATGCGGCATGGGATAGCGAGGGCGCCATTCGTCGTCGCCTTATCGATTTGATAGATAGTGCTGGACCGGGCGACCGATTAATGGGTATGGCGTTTTATCTTTCCGATCGCGGCGTCATCGACGCGCTGCGGGAGGCCGCTGCGCGTGGCGCGCAGGTACGATTGATTCTGGATCCGAATAAGGATGCCTTCGGATTGAAGAAAATCGGCGTGCCCAATCGTCCGGTGGCCGCCGAACTCATACGTGTTGCGCGGGTTAATCGGTTACCATTGGAAATCCGCTGGGCCGCCACGCACGGGGAACAGTTTCACGCGAAGGCGCTGGCTCTGATCAATCCCCAAACCGGACGGACCGCCTTGAGCATCGGTTCGGCCAACTGGACCCGGCGCAATCTGCAAAACTACAATTTGGAAGCCAACGTGTATATCGAGAATGCGCCCGCCGTGGCGGCTATCTATGAGGAACAATTCGAAACCGCCTGGTCGAACGGCGACGGCTTACTGCATACCGTCGATTATGCCGATTATGCCGATCCCTGGGTTGTCAACCTATTCAAGAACATATTGTGCCGATTCCAGGAACGTTTTGGCGCCGGTTCCTTCTGAACGCCGCGCCCGCCGTTAGGTTCGCCGCCGCGGATCGCGTAGTCGCCCCATAAACAGGATGCTGCCGGTTTGATTGTCCTGAATCATGAAAAGAAACGGACGATCGGCGCGGAACACCGGGGGCGGAGGTTGTATTGATGTCGCGCGCATCTCAACGGCGGTTGCCGCGGCTGCTTCCGTGCCTTCCTCGTTGACTTCGACAAAAGCTTTGTGCTTGACTTGCGAGATCCATAACTCGCCTTCGGGCCAACCCATACCGGTAAAATTGGCGACGCCTTCGACGAAGGCATCATGCATGCCGAGACGGCGCATGGGCGATACGAGACCATAATCGGTTTCAAACTTGAATTTCGGCAGATACAAACGTACCTCTCGCGGTGGTTGCTGTTTCAAACCGGCGCGCCATGTTTCCAGGGTTTGCGCCGTCAATTGTTCTTCCAACAGGGTTATGTCGCCATTCGAGCGCGGTAATACGACGATCATGGACAATTTTTCGCCTTGATAAGGTATCGCGATGGCTTGGAATTTCTCGTCTTCCAATAACCGATAACGTCCTTGCCGGGTCATCAGCGGAACCGTTACCTGATTGTCGGGCGACATATAAAAAGGGGCATCGCGTGTATTCCCGGGATCGAAGGCGTCTTGCCATGTTCCCTTGAAATAGACGGCATTCAAAAGGACACAAACCGATTCCGGTGACAGTTGATCGATAATGGATTCAATCAATCCTTCGGTTTGCCGCGCAACCCATGCGTTGATTTCAGCCGGACCACCCGTGAATATTTCGGCCTCGTAATACTCCTGCAGTAAGTTTTTGTAGGCTGCATTGACATCGCCGCCGGTAAGACATAATCCGTTGGCGATATTCAGTTTCTGTCCGCTATCGCGTGCGGCGGCCATCACCTGAAGGTTCAGGCCGCGGAACGCCGGATGCAAGGCGGCTTGATCGAAGGGCCAATGCAGTACGGCAGCCATTTCCAGAGCAGTATTACCGCGGGCGCCGGCGTACGCCATGCTTAGCGCCGAGGAAATGCTGTAGGGTGAAAAAAACAGGTTCCCGTCTTGGGTGGCAGCGAGTTTACGGTATACATCCGCGGAAAAAGCCAGTGTTCTCTCAGAGAGATGTTGCGGTATCGGTGCTTGTGTTTCCAGCGGTCGCATCTCGATGTCGCCCGCCATGTCGAGAGCGTCCATGACCGGTGCTTCCGCTCGATCGTCCAGCGCACTGAAACCGATGGCATTGTGCCCGGGTTCCTGCCGGCGACGGTGACGCAGCGCCGGCTCGCCGATGGGCAGCGGTGGTGGCTTGGTTGCGGGATCAGTCATAGCTTACCC
>PWZG01000198.1 GCA_003567575.1 PVC group bacterium
CTAACGATGAAGCTCAGCCGAGAGGAGCCGCATCGCGGCGACGAATCGGCTGGAGCGACTGGTTATGCCTTTGTAGTAAGAGTCCATACCAGGTATCCCATCCAAATAACCCAAACAGTACCAGCCGCCCACCAAAATGGATTGAGTTTCTTTTGTAAATCTTTGTAGGCATTTGATATTTCTCGATCGGTTTCTACTGTTGTTACTTCATTTCCTTTTTTACCAAGAGCTAAAAGAATAAACCCAACAATAATTAGCGCCCAAAAAAGTGGAAGTAATATAGCCAGTGAATTAAGTTTTGCGTCATTCCAATCGAAGTTATAAAGTCCGTAAATTGGAAGAGCAATTGCTACGACACCAATCAGGATTGCAGCAAAAGTTTTATTAACTGGTTGATTTAGAGGGCTCTTAATGTTTTTCATATTAGGCATAACGCAAAGCTAAGCGGCGCCCTGACAAGGGCGTCCGGTGGAGGCCGAAGGCCGGAACGAACTTGAGCGACTTGTTAGGCATTTCTCAGTTCACACCACACGGAGATGCCAGTAATTCTCCTGTAAAAGTTCGCTGCCAATCATTAGCAACCTCTCGAGAGCTGAATTTTCCCCGTAAGGTACCGCTAGAGATTGGCGCCCATATCGTCGCTCTCAAAAATACGCGACCATCGACAATCACCCGGCTCATTCTGCCAATGTTTGCCTCGATGAACCGCTCAAAACTTGTGGCACCAAGTTCTGTCAACTTTACGTGAACCAGCCATTCGTTTTCGGTCTGTGCACCTACTGCCGATTGATGCACGTATGCCGAACACAGGTGAAAGTCTAGCTCAGTCTCAGCTAGTACAGCACCGGGAGTAACCAGCAAAAAAGTTGCGAACCATTTCATCATCACGATTGCCTAACAGTGTAATGAACAGAATCTTGAATTTCGGTAATAGACAGATTCTGTATAGCACGGTCCCGTGCTTGCGTCCCCCGCGTCCGGTGCGGCACGATTGGGTCGCACTTCGCCCATCGGCTTACAGGAGGTTGGCTCATGGCGACAGGGAGTCGCGACGACGCGGAGCGTCGTTTCTGGGAGCGTTACCGAAAGCTTCTCCTCAAACAAGGGGTTAAACCCGCTGCCGTACGCTGGTACATCCTTCGTGCCGAGCAGTTCATTCGAGCTTTTTCGGGGCGTCGGCTGGCGGAATTGTCCCGCCAGGACGCGGATGAATACCTCGGGCGCCTGGGGCAGGATTCGCGACTGCAGGCGTGGCAGTTCCGACAGGCCGTCGATGCTATACGGAATCTGTATAGCATCGTGGACACAGAATGGGCCGGAGACGTGGACTGGGCGTTCTGGCGCGATTCCGCCCGGACTCTGGAGGAGCAGCACGCGACCACGGCGCGGGAGTATGCGGCGGTCACGCCGGAGGAGTTCGCCCAACGTATTGGTGAATCGCGTTTCGCACCGCTGGTCCGCGAACATCTGGAGGTGTTCGCCCGGTTCTCCACGGTGATGCGCACGCGAGGCCTGGCGATCCGAACGGAGAAGTCCTACCTTGGCTGGTGCTGCCGGTTTCTGGCCCGCTTCGGGGGCTCCGCGCCCGAGAACCTCGGTGCGCCGGAAGTGGCGACGTTCCTCGAAGAACTGGCCGTGGAGCGGAACGTGTCCGCGAGCACTCAGAACCAGGCGCTGAATGCGCTGGTGTTCCTGTACGACAAGGTGCTGGAGCGGCCGCTGGGTGATCTGGGGTTCCGGCGTGCGCGGGGGCCGCGGCGCCTGCCGGTCGTTCTTTCCCAGAGTGAGGTCAAGCGCTTGCTGGCGGAGCTCCGCGGTACGCAGTGGCTGATCGGGTCCCTGCTCTATGGCACGGGAATGCGCCTGATGGAGGTGCTGCGGCTGAGGGTTCAGGATCTCGATTTTGACCGGGCGCTGATCACGGTACGTCGGGGCAAGGGTGCCAAGGACCGGATCGTGCCGCTGCCCCAGTCCCTGGTCGGGGCGCTGCGCCAGCACCTGGAAGCGGTCCGGGAACTGCATGAGCGGGACCGCACTGAGGGGTTCGGCGAGACCCTGCTGCCGGACGCGCTGGCCCGGAAGTACCCGAAGGCGGCGGGGGAATGGCGCTGGCAGTTCGTGTTCCCGAGCGGTCGGCTGTCGGTGGATCCGCGCAGCGGGGCGACACGCCGGTATCATCTGCACGAGACTGCAGTGCAGAAGGCGGTGTCGGCGGCAGCCCGAAGGGCCGGGATTCACAAGAAGGCGAGCTGCCACACGCTTCGACACAGTTTCGCAACGCACCTGATCGAGGCGGGGTACGACATCCGCACGGTGCAAGAGTTGCTGGGGCACAGCGATGTGTCCACCACCCAGATCTACACCCATGTGCTCAACCGCGGCGGCCTGGCAGTGCGCAGTCCGTTGGATACGGCGTGAACCGGTGCTGCTGAGCGCCCTGGCGCGGACATCCTTGATCATCACGGCCTCCCCTCCATGCGGATTGACGTGGCCCTAACAGGTCATGCAGCCCACCGGAGAATTTCCACCTCGGCACCTTTGCGGACGGCAGCCTCAGCGAGCGCCATTACCTGTTCGGTCATCTCCGCCGAGAGATAATACTCATCGCAGTTGTCGCACACTTGCGCAGGTACATCCTAGGTGACGACGGTCGTTTCGCCGCGGTGGCGGGTCACGGTAGCGTTACCTGGGGCCGCGTGCCCGGTCTTGCAAACATGGCAACTGAGCCCTTGCACGCCGCCCCCAATTACGCTTGGACCGCCGGGGCCGGAGCCCCGCGCAACAACCCCTCAGTACTCAGATCTTCATCCAGCTCCGGCCAATGGATTCCGTAGCCGCCGCCGCAGATCTCCCATACGGCTAGCTGGTCCGGAGTGGCATGCACCAGGCGCGCATACCATTCGAGCGGAACGGAGATCCGCCGCCCGTCCATCAAGCCGACGACCAGAGAGTCTTCCGTGAATTCCACCGAGGCGACCCGCTCATCGGCGTTCACCACTGCCAAGACCGTCACTCCCAGCCCGCGATCCTCAATCCCAGCTCAGCGCCCCACCAGTCTGGTACTCCGTAACCCGCGTCTCGAAGAAGTTCTTCTCCTTCTTCAGATCCAGCACTTCGCTCATCCAGGGGAAGGGGTTGTCGGCGCCGGGGTAGAGTTC
>PWZG01000493.1 GCA_003567575.1 PVC group bacterium
AGACAATGGTAAAGATTACGGCAAAGACAAAGAGGCATCCGTCTACCCCTCGTCTTTACCCTAATCTTTACCTTTGTCGGTCGCCTTTGCGATCGTCGTCGGGGAGAATGAAAAGACAAAGGTTAAGTGCAAGATGCGCGAGACCGCCACCCTTAACCGCACACCCTTAACCGATCTGCTTAAACGTTTTATAGTATGACCCACATGCCGCAATCGCGAACCCGTCCCCGGATCGGTATATTCTGGATTGTTGCCACGGATATCGTATTGCTGTTGTTGGCGGCGATATTCGCCGTGGTGGTACGTTTCGGCGGCGACGCCTGGGTCGGGTACGATTTCTGGCAATTGCAAGGCTGGCTGGTACTCTTTGCCGGCATGCTGCTCGGTAATTATCTCGCCGGTTCCTACAGTCTGCAGCACCGCTATTCGCGTTTCGACCTGGTTCTGCAATTGCTGTTTGCAATCGCGTTCACCGTGGTGCTGATCGGGCTGGTCTCCTACACTTGGTTGACGACCGCGCTGGGTCGCGGTCTGCTGGGGTTGACGCTGGGCAGCTATGGCGTCATGGCCTTGTTGTTCAAGATGCTGTGGTTCGGCGGTCTGTCGCATAGTCGGCGATTCATCCGCCGGGTGGCGATCCTGGGATGTGGCGCGCACGGGCAGACACTGGTCCAGGCCATCGAGAACCGTCATGTGGTGCCGCGGCACCGCATTATCGGTTTCCTGTCGCCGGCCGGTTTTCCGTGCAAGGCGACGGCGCAAACGGCGGTGACGGAAGTGACGCTCGATTCGGTCGTGGCAACCGTAAAGGAGCTCGATATCGATGTGCTGGTAATGGATTTGCCCGATCAACATCAGGAACGGCAATATTTGTCGGTTTTGAAACCGTTACGGTTCGAGGGTCTTTACATGCTTCCCGCATTAACCGCCATGGAACATTATGCCGGCCGGATTCCGCTGGAGATGATGGACGAATTACAGCCGCTACTCGATACCGTTGAGCGGGATTTGATGTTGTTCGAACGCATTAAACGGATCATCGATGTAACCATCGGTTTGTTGAGCGGGTTACTCTTGCTGGGACCGGCATTGTTGCTTGCCGCGCTGCTTAAACTTTCGGCGCCGCGACGGCCGGTATTTTACGTGCAAACGCGCGCCGGCCAGTTCGGGCGTCCGTTTCGCATGGTAAAATTCCGTTCCATGATGCCGGACGCCGAATCGCGTACCGGCCCGGTATGGTCCGGTGCCGGGGATACGCGGGTTACCCGGATTGGCTGGTTCATGCGCCGCTTCCGGCTCGACGAAATACCGCAATTATACAACGTTATCAAAGGCGATATGAGTCTGGTGGGACCACGCCCGGAACGTCCGGAAATGATTCGGCGTGTTGCCGCCGAAGTATCCTGCTTCGAAGAACGGCTCGATGTCGCGCCGGGTTTGACCGGCTGGGCGCAAATACGGTACCCTTATGGAGAAAGTGTGCGGGACGCCGCAAAAAAACTTGAATATGATTTGTACTATATAAAGAACATGTCGCCTTTGCTGGATTTGCGTATTATGCTCAGCACACTGCGCATCGTATTGTTCGGCGCCAAACCATGACCTTTCTCCTGATGTCAGTGTTCGTATTCCTGGTGCTTTGGCGTCCCCAGGAATGGTTAATCCCGTGGATGTTCGGGTTTCCATTGCTGAATATCATCTTCGGCATTTCGTTGCTGACGCTGATGGTCGAATCCAAAGAAGGTCTGCTGCGACCGTCGCGACATCCACTGCCCCAGTATTATCTTTTGCCGGGGCTTTTTTTAGCGGCGCTGATGTCGCATATAGCCTGGTTCTACTGGGTCGGTTTCGTGGATACGATCGAGCCGGTGGGACGGATCACCGTGTTCACGATGGTTCTGCTGGCAACGCTTGACCGACCGTCGCGCCTACGCCGGATGGCATTGATCATCGTTGCCATGACCGCTTTCATGGCCATCCATTGTTTGCTGCAACAACAGCGCGGCTACGGATTCGCCTCCGCGCCGCCGTTGTATATTGCCGCCACGCCGTGGAGAGCGGCGTATTTACGCAGCCAGTTTTTCGGGATATTCGAAGATCCCAACGATACGGCCCAGATGCTGTCCGCCGCGTTGCCGTTTGCGTTCGTCTTATACCGCCGCCGCAATTTATTTACGACGCTGATCGAGTCTGCCTTCGCCGCGCTGCTGGTGGCCGGCATTCTGGCCACTCACTCGCGTGGCGGAGTGGTGGCGTTAACCGCTACGGTTGCCATGATGGTCGCTCTGATTTTGCCGGCGCGGATTACACCCTACGCGCTGGGCGCCCTGGCGCTGGGCGGACTGATGAGTACCTCGCTGGCGGGACACTGGCTGGAAGCGACGCCCTATACCTATGACCGTATCCAATTCTGGGCGGAAGCCAACTGGGCGTTCAAATCGCGACCGCTGTTCGGGGTCGGCTACGGAATGATCCGCGAATATACGTCCGACGCCATGGCCACGCATAATGCCTTCGTATCCTGTTATTCCGAGCTGGGATTGTTCGGATATTGGTTCTGGTTTAATCTATTGTTCCTGGGTGTTGTCGGCGCATGGCGTTCGCGTATCGCGTTAGCCCGCGCGATAACGCCGGAACAGAAATATCTGCGCCGCTTTTCCGGCGCCGCCCTGGCGTCGATGGTCGGATACGCGGTGTCGGCATATTTCCTGTCGCGCGCCTTCGTTTTCCCGATATTTATCTTGTTTGCGTTACTCGCTGCGTTGCCTTCGCTGGTGGATCATGAACTGCCCGCGGGTACGCCGCCGCTGATCGAACCGCGACGCGATCTGCTCCTGTGGGGAACCTTCGCCGCCGTGCTCAGCGTCCTCTATATTTATGTGTCGATCCTGCTCATTAACCGCGTGTATTTCGATCTATAGACGTGGTGCGTTCGTTTAGGGCGAGCATGCCGGATCGTTGTCGACGGGTGTCGCGATCTCTGACTTCGTGACCTCGTGACTTCGTGACCTCTGACTTCTGACCTCTGACCTCTGACCTCTGGGTTGCGGGCGAAGCCCGCCTTAGTGCCTTAAACTTACGAAACCGCCATAAAAAACAAAAAAACGTTAGCCGTTCACTCGCGTGATCTCCCTCTCCCTCTGGGAGAGGGCCGGGGG
>PWZG01000104.1 GCA_003567575.1 PVC group bacterium
CTGTGTTCAACCGCCTTGCCGGGTGGGTTGGCGCTGTTGCCCCCCTGTCATCACGACGAATATTTGTTCGAGAAATCTTTTCTGCTACTGGCTCGTACCGTGAAACCGATCCCTTTTCACGCGCCTGACGGCAAATGTACCGACCTTTTTTTTCTCTTGTGCTGCCGTGACGATTCGCTGCACCTGCACTTGCTGTCGCGTTTATGTATGATGTGCATGAAAACCGGATTGTTGGATCGATTGCGCGAAGCCCCGGATGCCGGCGCGATGATCGATGCAATGACCGAAACCGAAGCCGAAGTCATCAAAACCATTGACGATGTTCACCGATAACGGAAGGAAGTTCAAAGATGGGAAACGAACCAAGAGGAAACATGCAGTTCTCGTGCGGGCGCTGTGAGGCGCTGTTGACGGTAAAACATTTTTTGGCGGGCAAAAAAATTAATTGCCCCAAATGCCACAAAAAAGTCGTGGTCCCGAAAAAGGAGGGCGGCGTCGCGGACATGCCGGACGCGCTGTCCGCGCAACCGGGGGCCGCAACCGGCGAGAAAAATACGGGCGCCCCGGCCGGGAAGGGCCCCGCGACCCGTAAAAAAAACGTTCCGGGACAACCCCCGGGGCAGAATTCCGAATTGAAGGCGTTGCGCGCCGAAAACAAGGCGTTACGCGATCGGTTGGAACGCCAAACCAAAACCGCGCCGCCCGCGGCCTCCGGCCAGGACGACGCCTTGGCGGCGGCCCGCAAGCGGATTACGGACTTGGAACAACAATTGTCGCAAGCGCGCACCGAAGTGGAAGGCGCGCGCGCGCGGGCGGCATCCGCCATACGGGACCGCAAGGAAAAGCTTTAATATGGTTGCGCTTGACGAGATTACCGCCCTTCTTGATCGCGAACTCGATATCGCCGCGTTCGAGGATGCGTCGCACAACGGATTGCAAGTCGGGAATTCGGGAGCGATCCGGCGGGTATGCGTCGGTGTGGATGCGTCGATGGATTTTTTTACCCAGGCAGCCAGGCAACGCGCCGATCTGTTGATCTGTCATCACGGATTGAGTTGGGGCGATTCGTTGCGGCGCATTACCGGCATCAATTACCGGCGCCTGAAGTTTTTACTCGACCATGATATGGCCCTGTATGCATGTCATTTGCCGCTGGATGCCCATCCGGTCCTCGGTAACAATGCCGGGATTGCCAAGGCGTTCGAATTGCGAAACATTCAACCGTTCGGCGACTACCACGGAATGACCATCGGTTGTCGCGGCGCGCTGCCGCGATCCCTGCCGTATGAGCGCTTCAAAAAACGGGCGCGCGCGGTGTTCGGATCGCCCTTGCAAACCATGGATTTCGGGAAACCGACCGTCCGCAGCGTGGCCATCGTCTCGGGCGGCGCCGCAGATCAGGTCGCCGAGGCCGGAGACGCCGGAATCGACGTTTACATCAGCGGCGAACCCAAACTATCAGCCTGGCATTTGGCCCAGGAATATGCAATCCACGCCGTGTTCGCCGGTCACTATGCCACCGAAACCTTCGGCGTCAAAGCCGTCGCGTCGTTGCTGACGCAACGGCTCGGACTGAAGACCCGGTTCCTGGATATGAACGTACCGTTCTAAGGCGGACTTCGCCCGCAACCGAAGTGTGTGGGTATGTGGGTGAGTGGGTATGTGAGTTTTTTCACCCACACACCCACATACTCACGCACTGTCATGTAGCCATGTCAAGACGCGTTTCCAATTCAGGTCATAATGTTTTCCTCTTTTTCGATATTAACGGCAATGTTTAGTATCAGCCCATACTGTCATAAGCGGACGAGATTTATGAGGTCTCGCCGCAAGATCCATATCAGCGCATCGGGTCTGCCGCCGCAGTCTCACAATAGGACGGATGCGCAAGGCGCACCGCAGTGCGTGAATAGCGACCGGCAGGCAAGCACTATTAGCATGTACGAAACATCATCCGTTTGGAATCGCCGGTTTATAAGGCGTTCCTGTCCTCCATACATAGGCCACGCGTGCCGCCATTTTCCTGGCGATCCGCACGATGGCGGCCTGTTTTTTCATTCGACTGGAAAGCTTGCTGAAGGCGCGCAGAAGTTCCGGGTCATGGCGAATCGCCACCCAGGATGCTTCGATGAGCAACACGCGCATTTGGCGATTACTGCGAGGGGTGATGCCAGTGACCTTCTCTTCGTCGCCGGAACTATCGGTGGATGGAATCAGTCCAAGAAAAGCGTTGAATTTATCGAGGTTGGGGAACCGTTTGATATCCTGCAACTCGGTGTACAGGGAGAAAGCCGTTTTCGGGCCGATCCCTGGGATGGAGCGAAGCAGGCTGATAATGCGGGCCGACTCGCCCTCACGACAATGGACACGCAATTTACGCGTGATCAAGGCCTGCCTGCGGGACTCCTCGCGCAGTGCATCCAGCGTAATCGACAGATAATCCGAGCGCGGCCCCGGTTCCGAACACAACGCCTCCAGACGGGCAATGAAGGCACCCGACCAGTGCCGGTAAGCCGAATCTTCCGGCACCGGGATACCGTAGTACTTAAGATGCCCTTTAATGCGGTTCTTCAGCCGCGTGAGGTGCGAACGGCTGCGTTCTCGCAAACGGCACAACGAACGCAACTGTTCGATGTGCGGGTCGGGGATGTGGATCGGTTCCAGGGACCCGTTCTCCAAACAGCGCGCAAGCTTTCGGGAATCCCGGGCGTCTTCCTTCTGGCGGCGTTCCTTGTCCGAAGTCGGCACGTCGGCAGCATGTACCACGCTGTTGGCAATGCCAATATCCAGAAGCTGACGATGAGCCCAAAAACCACTGAAGCCCGCTTCGTAGATCGAGCGATAGCGGCCGCCCGGATAGTTCCGCGTCATATGCTCATGCAGTTTCCGCGGATCCGGCGGCATCACCATGGTTCTCACTTCCGTGCCCATCGTTCTAATCGTCACCTTCCAGTTTTTGTGATGAACATCAAGTCCCAGATAAAAATCTTGACCGTCAAACCGAACATCGCTATTCTTAACTTTCATGGCGCTTTCCTTTCCTTTTGTATTGCTACAATACTGTTGACCAAGGAATTGAAAGCGCCTTTCTATTTATTAGCAAGAAAAATCGATACGGCTATCATAAGGTCTCACA
>PWZG01000268.1 GCA_003567575.1 PVC group bacterium
AAAGAAAACGGAGCACGATTACGGAGCACGATTACGGGACACGAGGAGGCCGCAAGCAATCGTGTTGCGTAATCGTGCCGCGTAATCGTCGTCCGATTCAGGAAAGAAAACGGAGCACGATTACGGGACACGAGGAAGCCGCAAGAAATCGTGTTGCGGAATCGTACCACGTAATCGTCGTCCTCCGATCTTATGTTCTCTCAAACAATTCATGTCTTAGGGCCGTGCTAGCGTTTTAAATCTGCAAGTCGAGCCAGTCTCTTTCCTCGTGATCGAGGCTCAGGATTCCAGCTTCCAGGTTGGATTCCAATTCGTTTCGGTTGGCCGCACCCACACAGGCGAAAATCTTTAGGGGATGATTGAGCACGTAGGCCATCGCTATCTGGGCGACGGTCCTGTTTTTCTGTGCGGCCAGTAACTCCGCTCTGCGCAAACGTTCCAGATTGTCGGGATGACAGTAGGCCTTGTGGCAGGCATCGTCCACGATCCCGGCGATGGATGCGATTGGTTGTTTGGAGCTTATCCGGCCGGAAAAAAAGCCGCGTGCCAGACTGGAATAAGCAAAAATCCCGATGTCCTGTCCGGCATACCATTCGCGAGCTTGCTTGTTGCGTGGACCACTTATGCCGACGCATCCAGGTCCCCATGGGTTGTTTACTTGTTCCGCCAAACTGAAATGGGGACTGCTGAGCGTAAAGGGGATCAGGCCATGGGCGCGGGCATATTGATTGGCTTGATTTATCCGCTGGTGTGTCCAATTGGAACCGCCGATGGCATGGATACGGCCGGCGGCCACGTGATCATTCAGGGTGTCCACGATCATGTCCACCGGTTGGTCGGGATCATCCCTGTGCAACATGTAGCCATCAACGTAATCTGTCTGCAGGCGAGCCAGGGAATCGTGCAGATCGGCGGCAATATCATGGGGAGTGATCCGTCGGCGATCCTGATTGGGATGCCCGCCCTTGGTGAGTATGACGACGCTATCCCGGTTGCCTCGTGCGGTCATCCAGGCACCGATACAGCGTTCGCTGTTTCCGCCTGCATAGCCGTGGGCTGTGTCAATCGTGGTAAATCCGCATTCCAATGCATCGTCCAACAACTGGAAACTGCGTTCTTTTTCCTGTACGTTGATGATCATGCTGCCGAGAACCATGCGACTGACCGGTTTGTCGATCCCGGGCACTTTTGCCATGGGCATAAGCGGTTGGGTCATATTCTGCATGCTTCGGTGTCCCTTATGATTCCATTGGATAGCGCAGACCCCATTGGGCGCGCATCCGGTCCATGGATTCCGCTATGGCGATGCTTTCTTCCAGCGGCATGATCGATGACTCCAGGGCGCCCGCACGAATACAGTCCATCACCTCTGCCGCTTCGTAATTCATGCCGGTTCCTTCCAGAGGATATGCCACCTGCTCCGGTTCAGCGCCGTGGCGTTGGATTGTCATGCTGGTTGGATGCCACCAGGCGGACGGCAAGGAAATTCTGCCCCGGGTACCGTAAATATGGGCCTCCTGGCGGGTGGATACCTGTATGGAACAGGCGCCCTGGGCCATGGCATGATTCTGGAACCGGCATGTCCAGCAGACGTGTTCATCCACACCGGTGGAACCAAGAACGGCGTCGCTTTGTATCCCTTCGGGGACTCCAAGCAGCATGTGAAAAAAAGCCATGGGATATACGCCGATGTCCAACATCGATCCTCCCGCATGTTCCAATGCGAAAAGCCGGCTTGCCGGATTGACGTTGGCCTGGAAGCCCAAGTCGGCCTGTACCAGCCGGATTTCACCGATTTGCCCTTCCTGCAAACGCCGGCGCAGCTCCTTCATGATCGGGAAAAAACGGGTCCACATGGCTTCCATGCAGAACCGTTTGTGTTTGCGCGCGGCGTCGGCCACTGCCCGTGTATCCGGCGCGTTAATGGTCATGGGCTTCTCGCACAGCACATGTTTGCCGTGTGTCAAGGCAAGTTCCGCTGCCGCCCGATGGCCCGGATGCAGGTTCGCCACATAAACGATATCGACCTCTCGATCTTCGGCCAGTGATTGATAGTCGGGGTAACTTGATTTCACGCCGAATTCGCGGGCAAAGGCATCCGCCCGTTCCGCTGAATTAGAGGCAACGGCTTGAATCACCGCTTCGGGTAAAACCTGCAGACCCTGTGCGAATTTTCGAGCGATATTGCCCGGACCCATAATTCCCCATCGATAAAATTTAGGCATCGGTTTCCTTTCAATACATGCAATGGTCGTGTTCAAATTATATGGGATCTCCAACCTTGACGGAGTGACCGCAACGGTAGGCGGCGCCGGACATCGGGCGTTTGCCTTCGGGCTGGATCTCAAGCAGCCGCAGCGCTTCCTTGCCGGTGGCGACGAGAGGTCCTGCGCCGCTGACATCAAGAACGATCCCGGGAACGGCGCCGGCCATCGGACTTTGGGGCGGCGCCGGTTCGACGCCGGCACGCAGAACCCGCAGACGTTTGCCTTTTGAAGACGCACTGATGCAGAAACAGCCGGGCCACGGGGTGAAGGCGCGGATCCGTCGTTCGATGCGTTGTGCCGGTTGGTGCCAATCGATGCGGCCATCGTCTTTCTTCAAGAGCGGCGCGTACGTGGCCGCGCTTTCATCCTGGGGTCGCGCGTGGAAATCGTCGCGCGCCAGGCGTGCAAGTACGTCCAGCAAAAGCGGCGGCGCGGCGTCAGCCAGACGCCGGCCAAGACGTGCCGCCGTATCATCGGGTAGAATTGAAAGTGTTTTCTGGCCGAGTATATCGCCGGCATCCATGCGGCGCACCATGCGCATGACGGTTATTCCGGTGATTGTTTCGCCGTTGGCGATTGCCCATTGGATGGGGGCGGCGCCCCGGTATTTCGGGAGAAGCGAAAGATGGACATTAATACATCCCAACGGCGGCAGCGCCAGCAGTTCCGCGCCGAGAAACTGTCCGTACGCCATGACCACGATGACCTCGGGGGCGGCATGGCGCAGGCTGTCGATGGTTGCCGGTGTGTTAATCCGTTCCGGTGTCCATACCGGCACATCGGTGGCGCCGAGATGTTGTTTGACGGCACAGGGTTTGGGATGGCGGTTACGTTTTTGTGGTCGGTCCGGTTGGGTGACCACGCCGC
>PWZG01000438.1 GCA_003567575.1 PVC group bacterium
CAACCGGGCGGACCGAACAGGATCAGGCTGCCGACGCGATCGGCGAGAATGGCGCGCCTCAGCAATTTACCCGGGGCCAGCAGATGGCGTTGGCCAACCACATCGTCCAGTGTTTGCGGACGCAACCGGGCAGCAAGCGGCATGCGTTTGCGATCGGCTGCCGCCGTGGTGTGCTTGCCAAAAAGTTCCATGCCTCGGTCCTCCGCCAAAAAAAATACCCCGCAACCCGTCGCAAAGGCATGGTTCTCTTGACCTCGACTCGCGAGGTGGGTGCTCTAAACAATGGGTTCACAGTCCCCGCGTTTCCGCGGGGCGTTGGGTCGCCATTGTGCTCAAGCTCCCTTACAATCGATACAAAGGGTAAGAGAAACGCCTATACACGAACAGGGCAGGGTATTAAATTCAGCCGTCCCGGCAATTTAACCTTTTGGAAAAGAACAGTTTGCTTATGACTCTCAATACGCAGGACAGGAAAACCTAACGCCGGCGGCGCGCCGTCTCGACAGCCGTAGCGACCATAAATACTTAACGCCGTTTTCCGGTAGATACTCGAATTCCATACCTGCACTAAATCCACGGACCACACCCCCGTAAGCAAGGCGTTGATCAGCGAAATAAAACTATCTAAACACTTAACTGTTATCGGTTCCATGCTCCCACCTTGTCCAACGTACACCGCTATTCCCGCAGGGTTACCCGCAATTGTTTACTTACGACGTCACGGATCGCCTGATGCATCCGGTTCACTTCTTCGTCAGTCAACGTGCGGTCATCCGCGCGGTAGGTGAACGAATAGGCCAGACTCTTTAACCCTGGCCCTATGCCTTTACCTGTAAATATATCAAATGGACTTACGAAAGTCAACTCAGGCGGCGCATTTTTCGCAATTACTGCCATAATCTGCTGATGGCTTATGTCCTGTTGCAGGATCATTGCCAAATCGCGGCGTACCGATGGGAATGCGGGCGCGGGTTTAAGTTGCGGCGCCGTTTGTTCAGCCGGCGGCAGTAACGGGTTTAAGGCCATTTCCAGGACGGCGATCGGCGTGTTGCAACGCCACTGGACCGCAATCCGGCCGGCCACGATACCCATCGTTCCCAGAAACTGCCCGCCCAGGCTGAGCGATACAGCCTGACCGGACTCGAAACACGAATGGGTCAGTGGTTCCTGATCCAATACCGGCGTTAACCGTGTACGTTCAATCGATTGCGCTGGTGATACCCGCTGGTGAATAACCAGGTTTTCCGCAATCCCTTTTAACCAGAGAAAAATTTCCTGGGCGTCAACCGGTCGCTGTTTGTCGAGGGGCGGACGTCCCACCGGCCCCATCAGACCGATGGCCAGACGATCCTCCTCTGACCAGCCGCCGTCCGGTTCACGGCGGAAGACACGACCGCTTTCGAATAACGCCGCCTCCACTACCTGGCGTGAAAGGTTACGACCCAGGGTTTCAATCATTTGCGGGATCAACGACGGCCGCATCACGGCGTGTTCGGCGCTGACCGGATAGGGTATGACCAGGCGTTCGCCGGCGCTATCCGGCATAAAGATATCGAGGAATTTATGCGATACGAACGTGTAGTTCATGATTTCCTGTAATCCCATGCCGGCGAGACGGTCACGGCAACGCATAGCGTCGCGAACCGGGCGGTCGTCGGCCTCCGGGACGATGCGGGCAAACGGGGCGGGGGCCGGTATTTTATCCAGCCCGTGCAAACGCGCCACTTCCTCGATGAGATCCTCCTCGATAGAGACATCCGTCCGGAATGAAGGTGGCGTCACTTGATACTCGCGTTGGTCGGCGCCGGATTCGACGCCAAAATTGAGTGCGCGCAGGATGGCATCGATCTTGGTATCGCTGATGTCGCATCCCAGAACCGAACGGACACGGTCCGGACGCACTCGTATCGGCCGTGGCGCCGGCCGTGGCGCCGCAACATCGATCAGGCCGCGCGCGCATTGTCCCGCGGCCATTTCAGCCAACAACGTGGCGGCCCGGCGACTGGCCCATTCCGTCCATTCCGGATCCACGCCGCGTTCAAAGCGGTAGGATGCTTCGGTGGAAACACCGAGCCGGCGGGCGGTCTGGCGCACATGGGTTGGGGTAAACGCGGCGCTTTCGAGCACGACGGATGTCGTATTCGCATCAATGCCGCTGGTTTCGCCGCCCATAACGCCTGCCACGGCCAAGGCATCCGTTTCGTTGGCGATAACCAGCATGGATGATTCGAGTGTCCGGCATGTCTCGTCCAGCATTGCCAGACGTTCCTTGTCTTTTGCGCGGCGCACCACCAGGCGTGTCCCTTTCAGTCGGTCACAATCGAACGCATGCAACGGCTGGCCGCATTCGAGCATGACGTAATTGGTGATATCCACAATGTTATTGATCGGTCGCACGCCGCAAAGCGTCAATCGACGTTGCATCCATTGCGGCGAAGGACCGACCCGGCATCCATCCACGATACGCGCCGTGTAGCGCGGGCAAGCTTCCGGATCAAGCACATCAACCGTCAGACGTTCCGATATGTCTGGCGACCCGGCAACGGGTTCCGGCCGCGGCCACCGCAGGGGCAGTCCATATATTGCCGCGACTTCACGCGCCATGCCGATGATGCTGAGGCAATCCCCGCGATTGGGCGTCACCTCGATCGTCAACACGGTGTCCGGCGCTCCAATGGCAGCGGCCAACGGTGTGCCGGGCCGGGTTTCCGGCGGCAGAATCATGATGCCCGTATGGTCGTCGGAAAGACCCAGCTCATCCTCGGCGCACAACATGCCCTCCGACGTCACGCCGCGCAGTCGCGCGGTACGGACGCATACCCCGTTGGGCAGGCGGCAACCGTCGCCGGCAAAGGCCACCTTGTCGCCGTCCTTGAAATTGTCGGCGCCGCACACCACCGTATATTCGGCGCGTCCATCGTACACGCTGCAGACTTGGAGACGGTCGGCATCGGGATGCGCCACGATCGCGAGAACTTCAGCGACGCAAACGTCATCAATGCCGGCTCCGTATGTTTCCAGCGCTTCGACTTCCAGTCCGGCAAACGTCAAACGGTCCGCCAGACGATTCGGAGAATCATCGACGGCCACATACTCGCGTAACCATGAAAGCGGTAATTTCATCCAATCAACTGCTCCAGCAAACGTACATCGTTTTCGTATAACAGACGGATATCTTCGATTCCGTATTTTATCATGGCGATTCGTTCGATTCCCATCCCAAACGCGTAACCACGCACGGTATCCGGGTCGTAGCCAACGGCGCTGAAAACGCGCGGATGCACCATGCCTGCCCCGGAAATCTCGATCCAGCCACTGTTCTTGCACAACCGGCATCCTTTACCGTTGCAGCGGTGGCATGAAAAATCGTATTCCACGCTCGGTTCGGTAAAGGGAAAGAAATGGGGACGGAACCTGACCTTTACGCCGGGCCCCATCAGGCGCCGCGCGAAATAGGCTATATCGCCCTTCAGATCGGCCATGGAAACGTTGTCGTCGACGTACAGACCTTCCACCTGGTGAAAATTGGCGCTGTGCGTCGCGTCGGTGGCATCGCGCCGGTAACAGCGGCCGGGCGCGATAACACGTACCGGTGGTTTCTGCCGTTCCATAACCCGAATCTGTACCGGCGATGTCTGCGTTCGCAAAAGATATTTGTCATCAAGCCAGAAGGTATCCTGAATGTCGCGTGACGGATGATCGGCCGGCGTATTGAGCGCATCGAAATTGTGATATTCCGTTTCGATATCCGGGCCATCGGCGACGGTAAAACCCAGGTTAGAGAAAATATCGACTACATCCTCGATGACACGGTTCACGGGGTGACGCGTACCGGGCTGCCGCCAAACGCCGGGTAATGAACTGTCGAACATCAATCGGCCGGACGCCGTTGCCGGCGGCCGCGTCGCCGCCTGTCCCGCGGTTCGTTCCGCTAAGAGATCAGTGAATGTTTTTTTGAAAGCGTTGATTTCGCGTCCGACGGCGGGACGCTCGGCGGGCGCCACGTTTTTCAGATCTTTCATCAAGGCCGGAATCAACCCGTTACGCCCAAGATACCGCACACGCACCGCCTCGATCGCGGCCGTATTTTCCGCCGCCGCCAATTCCGCCAGCGCTATATCGCGTTTTTTTGTAACCGACCCGACATCCATTGGTTCACCTGTTTTTCGCACAAAACATTTTCAGAGCACGCATAAAGCGTCCGTGAGCGCTTACGCGACGCACACAAGTTGGCAGACTACCAAACCGGACGTTGCGTGTCGAGCGCTTTTTTAAGTTTTGGTATTGTGTTGTTTATTTTTATCTGTATAATCGCGGCATGAATTTGATAATTATTCCGACGTACGATGAACGCAACAATGTACGCCCGATTGCCGGGGCGGTGTTTAGCGTTTTGCCAAAAGACACGCACATTTTGTTTGTCGACGATAATTCGCCGGACGGTACCGGCGCTGAAATCGACGCAATGCGCAAAGACGATGCCGAGCGAATACATGCCATTCACAACCGCGAGAAAAACGGGTTGGGCCGGGCATACATTGCGGGGTTCACCTGGGCGCTGGAACGCGATTATCATCGTGTTTTCGAGATGGACGCCGATTTCTCGCATGATCCGGCGGAATTACCTAATTTTCTCAAGGCGGCTGAAGATGCCGATCTGGTATTGGGTTCGCGTTACATGGACGGTATCCGCATTACCAATTGGCCGCTAAGCCGGTTGCTGCTCAGTAAAGGGGCCGCGACCTACGTCCGCTTGATTACCGGCCTGCCGGTTACCGATCCGACCGGCGGTTTCAAGTGCTACCGGCGCGACGTGCTGGAAGCATTCGATCTGTCGCGTATCCAGTCCAACGGCTACTCTTTCCAAGTCGAAACGACCTATACCGCCTGGATGCTGGGATTTAGTATCCGTGAAATCCCGATCACTTTTTTCGATCGTCATGCCGGTTACTCGAAAATGAATTCGGCCATTTTCCGTGAAGCGCTCTGGATGGTATGGAAACTGGCATGGCGCGGCCGTTTCCGGCGCCGGCCGCCGCCGGAGGCGCGTGCAAAGGCGTCAACCATTGATGCATCCGGTCATGAACAACGCTGACAACCCATCGGTAAAGCGCGTTCGCGTCATTGTTTTCCTGCGTAACGTCTGGCGTGCGATGCGGCCGGAACAATGGTCCAAGAACCTGGTGGTTGCGGCGCCATTTTTCTTTGCGTTAGGCGACCGGACACAGAGTGTTTCCCCCGGATTAATGTTGCGGTCCGTGAACGCGGCCTTGCTTTTTTGCCTGCTATCGGGCGGCGTTTACCTTTTTAACGATTTACTGGATATCGATGCGGATCGCCGGCATCCGCGCAAATGCCGGCGGCCGCTGGCCGCCGGCGATCTGTCGCTACGTGCAGCCTGGACAACGGCGGCCGTGTTAATGTTGACCGCTCTTGGTTTGGGCTGGTTAATAGCGTTGCCGCTGGCTTTTTTCATGACATTGTACCTGGCTTTACAGTTCGGTTACACGATCAGGTTCAAACATGTACCGCTGCTGGATATCGTGGTGGTCGCCACCGGATTCGTACTGCGTGCGCTGGCCGGGGCGGTAGCGGTCGATGTGGTCATTTCGCCATGGCTGGTGGTCTGTACTTTCCTGCTGGCTGCATTTCTCGGACTTTGTAAAAGACGGCACGAAAAAATCAGGATCGACGACGGCAGTCTCTCCGGTTCCCGGGCCAGTTTGGCGGGATATCATCGCGATAGTCTTGACCGCCTGGTGATCGCGGTCGCAACCGCGGTCGTACTGGCGTATGCCGGGTATGCGCTGGCGCCGGAAACAGCGCGTAAATTCGGCGATCGCCGATTGTTGGCGACGTTGCCGTTCGTCGTTTTCGGCGTGGCACGCTACCTGGTCCTGGTTTTCCGCCGGAATATGGGGGACCGGCCGGAACGTATTCTGGTCCGGGATGTGCCCACCTTGCTCAACTTGGCGCTTTACAGTGTTGCCGTGTTCTGGTTGACGCTTTTACTACCGTGATCGTCCGGCAAGCGGTACACCATGCTGCGACGCCGGCCATCGTTCCCGATATCGTACACGAACAGATAATCATGGTCCAACCGTACCTGGACGCGCCGAACCGATCGCGGATTCGCTGTCGACGGTTCGCCCGCGATCCGTACAGCGGCGGCAGGCACCGGACCACGCCAGGGACGCGGCGTAATAAAACCGCTACGCTCGCCCAGCCCGATCCGCATCCATTCAAACCGTAACGCATCCACCAGTTCCGGCGCCCCGGCCACCAGATCCGCCAGCCACAGGAACCGATTGCGCAACGCCGGCCTCCCGCCGTGATGCTGTTGAACGACAGCCGCGGCCCGTTCCCAGAAGTCCGGCCACCGCTGCGTGGCGATCCTGGTGGTCGCGCGTAACGACGGCGTATTGTAAAACCAGTCGATCGCACGAGACCAAACGGCGGCGTCGGCTAGATCCGCCGGAAGCATATCCCGGCTGCACAGAACTTCGTAGGGCGGATCCGGCGCGTAAACCAATCCTGCCGCGGCAGCCATGTCCCGCAACGGGGTGCCCGGCAATACCTTTAATATCTCGAGTTGTAGTTCCGACGGCCCCGCTGCAATCACCGTATCGATATCCGCGCGTAACGATGCACGATTCGCACCGGGTAGACCGGCGATCAGATCGGCGTGAACGGCAAGGTTGGGCATGGCGCTTAATGCACGCAATCCGTTGAGCGCACGGCGTGGCGATGTTCCGCGCCGCATACGCCGCCAGGCATCGGGATGGAACGTCTGAATACCGGCTTCCAGTTTAAGCTGACCGGCCGGCGCACGGGCCAACGTATCCATGAACGTGCGTGTGAGACGGCCGGGATCGATTTCCAAATGGAATCGTAAATCGCTGAATTCTTCAATCAACATGGAAAGCAATTGGCGCGCGCGCGCGGCCGGTTCGTTAAATGTCCGGTCCAACAACCTTACTTCGCGTATCCCGATCTCGCGCAAGGTTTGCAACGATTGCCGGACCCGCGACAGACTGAACCGTCGCAGGATGTCATGGCTGCCCTCACGGCAAAACACACAGCGATTGGTGCATCCGCGCGTTGTTTCCAGTTGCGCAAACGGTTTACGGGATATATCCGGCAAAAACCGGTAAGGCGACGGTAAATCATCCAGGTTATCGACGGATACCGCACGGCCGCCATCGTGATATGAATTGTTGCCGTCGCGAAAACACAGGCCGGGAATCCGACGCCAGTGCGAACGCGCGTCGATATGCCGCAACCAATCGCGAAACGCCAACTCGCCTTCGCCGCGAACCACAACTTCGATCGCCGGTTCTACGGCAAGAAAACGGCGATTGTCGCCGTCAAACTCGGGACCGCCCCCGATAACGATACACGCCGGATACAGCGATTTGTAACGCCGGACAATGGTAAGCAACCGTTGCCGGTTGAAAAGATAAAACGTGGCTGCCAGAACCGTTGGCCGATACCTGCACAGCATCCCGAGCAATTCCGGCAAATCGGCCCCATCCAACGTCTCCAGCGTCTGCCAGCGCCATCCCTCGGCGTCCGCGACGGCGCCAAGATAGCCGCCCGCCAAATTGGTATGCGAATACGAAGCGTTCACCGCCAGAAACAATATGCTGCGATCGTTCACAGGGAATTCCTTTGCGTTGCCCATTTATTTGCGCTTTTAGTGCCTTAAACACACGAAACCGCCATAAAAACCAAGAAAACCGTTAGTCGTTCACTCGCGTGATCTCCCTCTCCCTCTGGGAGAGGGCCGGGGTGAGGGTTGGCGAAGCCATTAGGCCCTTACGCTCAGCAACTAAACAACAGATTGTCTACTTTGAACATCGAACAGTCAACATCAAACGTCGAAATGGGGAATCTGGAGATGCCTTTCTTAACTTCGATGTTCGATGTTCCCACCTGCAATCGTAATCGTTCTCGTTCTCATCCGTATCCCGCGACGACGCTATCCCGCGAAAGGCGACAATCCATGAATCCGCCGCTTATGACAAAACTTCAGTTTGGAGTTGCTTTTTTCGCGTGGTCATCATAGGATGGTTCCGGATACTTCAAAACAGCTCGCATGCAAAACGAAAAAACAGGGCAAACTACGCAACCAAGGGAGGTACCGTGATGCAAAGAAAGTTACGCATGGGAATGATCGGCGGCGGCCGGGGCGCCATGATTGGCGGCGTCCACCGGATCGCGGCGCAACTTGACGGTCAGATCGAATTGGTATGCGGCGCATTCAGTCGCAGCGCCGAAAACTCCAAGGCCAGCGGTCGTGATTTATTTTTACCCGACGACCGGATATACGGTAGTTATCAGAAAATGCTGGCGGCCGAAGCGGCCTTGCCGGAAGGCGACCGGATGGATTTCGTAACGATCGTGACCCCCAACGACAGCCATTTCCCGATCGCCATGGCAGCGTTGGACGCCGGTTTCGATGTAGTCTGCGACAAACCGATGACCTTAACGCTGGCGCATGCCAGGAAACTGGAGAAAAAAGTTGCCGATACCGGTTTATTGTTTTGCCTGACCCACAATTATACAGGATACCCCATGGTCAAGGAAGCGCGCGAACTCGTCCGCGGCGGCGCCATGGGAAAAGTCCGTCGTTTGGTGGTTGAGTATCCCCAGGGCTGGTTGGCGACGGCGCTCGAGAAGGACAATAAACAGGCCGGCTGGCGCACCGATCCCAAGCGCGCCGGCGCCAGTTGCTGCATGGGCGACATCGGGTCGCACGCTGAAAACCTCGCCGAATATGTTACCGGCCTGAGAATCAAGGAAATGTGCGCCGACCTCGCGACGTTCGTTAAAGGGCGTAAACTGGATGACGACGGTAGTGTACTGCTGCGTTTCAACAACGGTGCGCGCGGCATTCTCTGGGCCAGTCAGATCGCCATTGGCCGCGAAAACGGATTGAATATCCGTGTTTTCTGCGAACGTGGCGCGCTCGAATGGCATCAACAGGAACCGAATACGCTGGTGGTCGACTGGACCGATAAACCGCGCGAACTGCGCCGTACGGCGACCCCGTTCCTTGGCGCCGCCGCAAGCGCCGCCGCCCGTATCCCACCCGGGCATCCCGAAGGGTTTCTTGAAGGATTCGCCAATCTTTACCGTAACTTTGCCGACGCGCTGCGACAACGGATGGCCGGCAAAAAAGTCAGGGAAGCCACGGTCGATTATCCCACCGTACAGGACGGTGTTCGCGGCATGGCCTTTCTGGAGACCGTGGTGCGCGCCGGTAGTTCTAAACAAAAATGGATCGCAATGAAGGGCTGATAATCATAAGGAGGTAGATCATGTCACGACCGGTTACATTATTCACGGGACAATTCGCGGATATCCCTCTCGAAGAGCTGGCCGCCAAAGCGGCATCGTGGGGATACGACGGTTTGGAACTCGCCTGTTGGGGCGATCATGTAGACGTCGACAAGGCTGCCGTAAGCAAGAAATACGCCCAGAGCCGGGTTGATCTGCTGGCGCAATACGGGCTGAAAGTCTTTGCCATCAGCAATCATCTGGCCGGACAATTGGTCGCCGATCCCAACACGGATGCGCGCTCGGACGCCTTCGCGCCGCCGTCCTGCCACGGGAAACCGGAAGCGAAACGCAAGTTTGCGATCAAATCGATGAAAAACGCGGCACGCGCCGCCCGCAATATCGGGGTGAACGTCGTCAACGGATTCACCGGGTCGCCAATCTGGCATATGCTCTACAGTTTCCCGCCGGTAAGCGAAGAAATGATCGAGGACGGCTTCAAACGGTTCGCCGATCTGTGGAACCCGATTCTGGACGTATTCGACGAATGCAAAGTGCGATTTGCGCTGGAAGTGCATCCGACGGAAATCGCGTTCGATATCATCACGGCACAGCGGGCGCTTAAAGCGTTGAATAACCGTAAAGCTTTCGGATTCAACTTCGATCCCAGCCACCTGCAATGGCAAATGGTCGATCCGGTCAAGTTTTTACGCGTTTTCGCAAAACGTATTTATCATGTTCACATGAAGGATGCGGCCGTTACCCTTGACGGGGAAAGAGGTATTCTGGGGTCGCACCTGAATTTCGGTACGCCGGGACGCGGCTGGGATTTCCGCAGCCTGGGACGCGGCGACGTCGATTTCGAAGCCATTATCCGCGAACTAAATGTGATGGACTATCGCGGCCCGTTATCGGTGGAATGGGAGGACGCGGCCATGGATCGCGAATTCGGCGCGGCGGAAGCCTGCCGGTTCCTGCGCGATCTTGATTTCCCGCGTTCAGACCGTGTTTTTGACGAAGCGTTCGCCTGATACGCGGAAAACATGTCGTCGCTGACCGTATTACTGAAAAACCGTCTACGCTTGATCCGGAACTGGCGGCGCGTTTTACGGCAACAATCCCGTTTCAAAACAGGATTTATCCTGCTGTTTGCAGCGGGATTGTTGGCCTCATTACAGTTTGTCTTCGCCCGCGGATTCCGGACGCTTGACGGTCTCGGTCAAGCCGGCGTCATGATTTTGCCGCGCCTGTTCGCCATGTTTTTCCTGGCGATGGCGCTGATGTTGATTGTATCGGGCGCGATTACCGCCTATACCACTCTTTTCCGTTCCTCGGAATTACCATTTCTGGTGGTGCATCCCGTGCGTCCCGGCGCCATCACCGTGTATAAAGCCATCGAATCGGCCGGTTTGGCGTCATGGGCTTTTCTGTTCATTATCATTCCGTTCACCATGGCCTACGCCAGACACCAGGCGTTGACCCCGTGGATAACCTTATGGACCATGGTCATGGCCGTGCCGTTTCTGCTGCTATGCGCCGGAATCGGCACCATGATAACCTTGGCGATCACACGGCTCACATCCCGATCCAAACGCAGGAAATGTATTCTGGGTGTCGTGGGCGCCGGCATCATCGTCGCCGGCTGGTTTTGGTGGCGTCCGCAACGGATCGACGATGAAAGCCTGTTTATGCTGGCGCAACTGGTGCCCGGATTCCGGCTGGCAGCCAACCCGTTTCTCCCGCCGACATGGATGGCGGAAGGAATCCTGAGCTTCTCGAAAGGCGAATGGGCGCGCGGTATCCTTTTCTGGAACGTTCTCGCGTCGTATGCCATGCTGACGGCGTTGTTGATAGAATGGCCGGGCGGCCGTTGGTTCAGCGTCGCATGGCAACGCGCCATGACGCCGGCGACACGTCGGCGCACCCGCGGACCGGTCGCATCCGGGCAGGTATGGCGTCGGCTGCTGGCCGGATTCGCGCCGGCTGTCCGAGCCATGATCGTCAAGGATATCCGCACCTTCCTCAGAGATCCGGCGCAATGGTCGCAGGGCCTGATTTTCTTCGGGTTACTTGCCCTGTATTTTGCCAATTTGCGGACACTCCGCTATCATTTCCTGCCTGAAGCCTGGCGTTCGGCCATTGCATTCCTGAATATGTTCAGTCTGGCTACCGTAATGTGTTCGTTGAGTTCGCGATTCATCTTTCCTCAACTCAGTCTCGAAGGCCAGGCCTTCTGGCTGCTGGGACTGGCGCCGGTTTCCCGCGGCCGTATCCTGCTTGCCAAAGTGGCGACCGCGTTGACCGCCAACCTGGTGATCAGTGTCGGCTTAATGATGATCTCCAGCGGGATGCTTAACGTGACCCCCGAGGTACGCTGGATCGCGATCGGGGTCGGCGCCATGACCGCTTGCGCCTTTACCGGTTTGTCGGTCGGACTCGGCGCCGTATTCATGGATTTACGGCAATCGAATCCCGCCGCCATCGTTTCCGGTTTCGGAGGCACCCTGAACCTGGTGCTAAGCCTGGGGTTCATGATCTGCGCGATTTTGCCGTTTGTCGTTATTGAACGGTTTCAGACGGTGATACGCGCGGAACTCGGCTGGAACTATCCGCTGACCGTAGCCTGGGTATGGCTACTTATTTTGACCGTACTCGCCACGGCCATTCCTCTTCGATTGGGATATCATGCATTGCAAGTCCGCGAATACTGAGAGGAAGCCATGAATTCCGCATTGACCTGGTCCGAACTATTGCCTTGGCTGTCTTTGGGTTCGGCGCTGCATCTGGTACTGTTCCTGGTGGTACTGGTCAACCTGTTGGGTAACCGGCGGGAACCGACATCGGCCTTGCTGTGGATGTTTGTGGTCTGGTCATTCCCGTTCGTCGGCGCGCTGGTGTTTTGGCTGTTCGGGATCAACCGTATTTCAAAGCGCGCCGATCGCAAGGAATGGGCGGATCAACGTCTGCAACGCGAACGGGTATATCGCGAAAACGGCACCGATCTGGCCTATTGGCGGGCGGTCCACCAATCGCTCGCGACCGAGCCGCACACCGATTTCGCGCGCGAACTTAACCGCGCCATGAATCACCGTTTGCGCGATTACCCGTTGCTGGACGGGAACCGGCTGCAACCGTTAATCGGCGGCGATGAAGCCTTTCCCGCCATGCTGCAAGCCATCGACCAGGCCAGGGATCATATTCATGTACAAACGTTTATTATCGGTAACGATCGTGTCGGGCGCGAATTCATGGACCGTTTGGCAAAACGCGCCACCGAAGGCGTTACGGTTCGCGTCATTTACGATGCGTTGGGATCGACGTTCGCCGTGTTCAGTGGGCTTTTCCGGCGCTATCGCAATATTCCCAATATGGAAATCTGTGGCTGGACGCATGCGCGCCCGTTACGGGCGCAATTCCATATCAATCTCCGGAATCACCGTAAACTGCTGCTCATCGACGGGCGCCGCGCTTTTATCGGTGGCATTAACCTCCAGGCGGCGCACACCACGCGCCGCCGCCGCAAGGCAATCCGCGATTATCATTTCGCGGTGCATGGACCGATCGTACAGGAATTACAGTATGCCTTCTTGCGCGACTGGCACTTCATGACGGATGCCGAACCGGATACCCTTCTGAGTACCTCGCTGTTTCCCGAAATCGCCCGCGCCGGCAAGGCACTCGTCAGATTGATCAACAGTGGACCTACCCCATCGGAAAACGAGACGGTGGCCGATGTCTTTTTCAGCGCCATATCGGCCGCACGCCGGCAGATTATCATCGTTACTCCGTATTTCATACCGCCGTTGTTTCTGTCGCGCGCACTGCAAAGCGCCGCCCAACGAGGCGTGGAAACACGTCTGATTGTGCCTCGCAAGAACAACCATCCACTCGCCGCCTGGGCCGGCCGCGCACTGTATGACGATCTGATGGATAGCGGCGTGCGTATCCATGAACGACGCCCCCCGTTCATGCATGCCAAGGCCATGGTCATCGATGATACCGTCGCGTTGATCGGCAGCGCCAATCTTGATGCGCGCAGCCTGCGGCTCAGTTACGAAACCAATCTTGCCGTTTACGACGAAAAACTAATCGGGAAACTCAAGGAAATAATTTGGGAAGATATCGCGCATAGCGATGAACTGGATTTACACCGCTGGCGGCAACGACCGCGACGCAACCGTTTTCTGGAAAATTTCTGCCACCTGTTCGCGCCTATGCTGTAATAGGCCGGCAATTCGATGTTCGCTCAGACGATTACGGGACACGATGATGGAATACGAGCAGGCCGCAAGCAATCGTGTTGCGTAATCGTGCCGCGTAATCGTTGACCGGTTTTCCCGTGTTTTCAGACAATGGTAAAGATTACGGCAAAGACAAAGAG
>PWZG01000463.1 GCA_003567575.1 PVC group bacterium
CCGCGTGCACTTGCCGGATGGGCCCGGATCCCGGGGAAGGCGCGGGGGTGGATCGTCTCGGGCGCGTGTACGGCGTCGAGGGCCTCGTGGTCGCGGACGCGTCGATCATGCTGACCGTGCCGCGAGCCAACACGCACCTGCCGACGATGATGGTTGCGGAGGTGGTGTCGGCCGGCCTGCGCCGTAGCGGCTCGTCGTCGAGGTCGCCAAGCAGCAGGAGAGAGCAGCGAGGCGCCCGAGGTGTACCGTTGCAGACCGCCGGGGCCCGATCAGGCGCCCGCACTTGCAGCCACCGCGACGCGCCTGACGACGCGTGTCTGCGCGAACTGGCGGGTGCCGTCGGGCGACCCGTGGTAGCCGAAGCCACTCTGCTTCGCGCCCACCCAGGGCGTGTCGCCAACGCCGCCGAGCGAGCGGTTCACGCCGATCATCCCCGCGTCGAGCTGGCGCGCCACGTCGTGGGCTCGCGCCTCGTCAGCGCCGAACACCATCGCTCCCAGCCCGAACGGACTGGCGTTCGCCTCGCGGACGGCGTCGGAGATGGACTCGAACCGGCTGATGCACACGACTGGTCCGAACGTCTCCTCCTGCGCGATTCGCATGTCGCCCGTCACGCCCGTCAGCACCGTGGGCTCGATGTAGCGCTCGGGTTGCTCGGGGCCGCCCAGGAGCGCCGTAGCACCCGCTTCCAGGGCTTCGCGGATGTGGCCGATCACGTGGTCCCGCTGGCGCGCGTGGATCATCGGACCGTAGGTCACGCCGGCGGCGTCCCACGGCCCGGCCTTCACGTCGCTCGCCAGCTCCACCACCCGCGCCTCGAAGGCATCGGCGATCGCTGCGGCCACGATGACGCGCTCGGTGGCGACGCACGTCTGGCCGGCGTTGTCGAGCGAGTTGTTCACCGCCATCCGTGCCGCTGCCTCGAGGTCGGCGTCGTCGAGCACGATGAGGGGGTCCTTCCCGCCGAGTTCGAGGACCAGGCGCTTCAGGCCGTGCGCTGCGGCCGCCATGATGTGCATCCCGGCCTCCCGTGACCCGGTGAAGGCCACGAGGTCGACCGAGGCCGCCACCAGGGCCTTGCCTTGCTCGTCGCCGCCGTGGACCACCCGCAACACGCCATCGGGGAGAACCCCCATCAGGACCTCGGCGTACGCTTGGCCGATGAGTGGCGTCTCCTCGGAGGGTTTCAGCACCACGGCGTTGCCGGCCATCAGGGCCGGCACGATCATCCAGTGGGTCGTCAGCACCGGGTAGTTCCACGGCGTGATCAGGGCGCAGACTCCGAGCGGGTCGCGGTAGATCGTCGTCTCGACATCGTTGGTGACCTCGGCCACGGGCGCGAGGGCGGCGGCTGCCCGCTCGGCCTTGGTGCGCATGCCCGCGCCACAGCTTCGGACTTCGCCGATGCCGTGATCCCGAGGCTTCCCCATCTCGCGACTGAGCAGCGTGCCGAGCTCCTCGGATCGCTCGACCAGCGCCTCACCGGCCAGAGTGAGACGTCCGGCGCGCTCCTGGTGCGTCAGGGCTCGCCACTGGGCGGCAGCCTCGCGGGCCTCGTCGACGATCCCGGCGATGTCGGCGGCTGGAGTGACGGGCACCTCACCGACGACCTCACCGGTCGCGGGATCGAGGGAGGCCAGGAACTGCTCGTGGATGGTCGACATTCGGTACCTCCGGCAGTCGTTCAGGTACGTGGGCTCGACCGTGAAGAGCCCTGCTCGGGAACCGACGAGGTCGGCACCGGCGCGGCAGATGGGCGCCGGCAAGGCGTCCCGCTCCTCGTGCCACTTCCTGGAAGCCTGCGGACCCACCCCCTCCCGAAGACGCAGTCCAGGGGCATCGGATGGGTCGGCATCGTGCGTCGTCAGGCCGGCACAGTAGCGGACGCTGACGCGTCACGTCAACTCGTTGCCGCGGCTCATGAGCGCGGCGGCCGCACGACGCGGCCGGTCCGCCGGTAGTGCTCGAAGACAGTACGCGTGGTCGGCCGGCGCGCATCCGGCCTGAGCCCGCTACGCCCACGCACACGCCCACCGGGTCGCGCTGCATCCTCTATGTCCGTGACCAGGAGCGCGCCCGTGCGTTCTACGAGGCCGCGCTGGGCGTGGCACCGCGACCGCATGTGCCGGGGATGACCGAGTTCGCGCTGCCCGGCGGCGGTGTGTTGGGGCTCATGCCGGAAGCAGGTATCCGCCGCCTGTTGCCGAATCTCCCCGACCCGGTGCTGGGGCGCGGCGTGCCGCGCGCGGAGACGTACTTGGTGGTCGCCTCGCCGAAGGCGTTCCTGGCGCGCGCCGTGGCGGCGGGCGCGACCGAGCTCTCTCCGGTGCGGCCGCGCGACTGGGGCGACGACGCCGGTTACTGCCTCGATCCGGACGGGCACGTCTTGGCGTTCGCCACGGCGACGCGGGCAGACGAAGCGTAGTCAGCCGTCGGCGAACAGCGTCCTCAGCGGGCCGGGCTCGGCCCGCTGGTACTCGTGCCGAAGCCCGTTGCATAGGCTCGTGAGGGCGGTGCGAGCGCCGTCGGGTCCGGTCGCATGCAGGTCAGACGGGACTCGGTGGCGGGCCATCAGCAGAGCTGGGCCGCGTCGCACCATGTGGTCGCCAGGACCTCGGTGTCGCGGGCACATCGACAGGTTGGAACGGGAGCCGGTGCAGGAGCCGCTGCGGAGATCCTGGGAGAGAGCCGCACGCCACCGTGCCCGGCGGCTTCGTGCATGAGTTACCCGTCGGGTTGGCGCTCTTCGCCGGTCCACATCAGGAGGACGCATTGCTGGGGCGTTCGCACGTCTTCGAGCGGGCCGCGGCGGCTCCTGGCGGACGCAGCGCAGCCACCTGGTCAGCCCGTTCATGCTCCGTCAACGCCGTCGGAGGGACTCCTCGATGCGGGCGGCGCGCTCCGTGAGGCCGCGACGCCGGGTCACGGCGAGTTGCAGGTCGAGCGCTGGCACCGCGAGGTCGATGCCGCACCACGCCAGCCGTTCGCGGCGCCTCCACGCCGTGGGGCCGAAGTCGCTCGGCTCGGGTGTGTCGACCCATGCTGGGATGCCGGCGACGCACTCGACTCGGCCGTCGAGGAAGGCTCGACAGAACCAACGGGCGATCCAGTCCTCGGTTTCG
>PWZG01000176.1 GCA_003567575.1 PVC group bacterium
GTCAAACGCTAAGAGCTTTCCCAGGCCGAAGTCGCTGCAGGAAGTCGGCACAAGGAACACACGGTACGCCGTCAATCATAAGCCGCTCGACGCCACGATAAAGCAGACAGGTTTGTGCTAGCGGATAATCTTGCGCGAATTGCCGCAGTCCCCGCACATCCGGTCGATGGACATGACGCGCGCTCTTTACTTCAAAAGCAAAGAGCGTGTCTTCGCCGTAAACAATGAAATCGACTTCCGTGCCGGACTTGGTGCGCCAGTAGTAGAGTTTGAGATCGGTACGTTTCGAGTATGCGATCCAAGCGCGCAGGTGTTGCGCCACCAGTCCTTCCAAAGATGCTCCTGCCATTTCCTCGGGGGCATCCAACGGTCCGCGTGGACGAACAGACCGGTATACGCCGCAATCGAAAAAATAGAATTTAGGATGCCGGATCAGGTTTCGCTTGGCACGCCGGGAGAAAACCGGCAGGCGGAATCCAATCAGCAGATCTTCCAGCACATCCACATAGCCCTCGACCGTGTTACGGTTCACCTGACACTCCCGTGCCACGCCGGTTATGTTAAGCACGGATGCATGCGAAAATGAGATGGCTTCGAGAAAGCGGGCAAAACCGCCCACGTCCCGTACCAGTGCCTCCACCTTAACTTCCTGCTCAAGGTACAGTCCGAGATAGGCGCTCAGTGCCGCACGCCGATCGGGCGCGGAATATACAATCGGAACCAGACCGGTATCCAACGCAACATCAAGGTCGAAGTCCGACCCCAGTTCGGCGGCCATAAACGGGTGCATACTGGTCAGGGCCGCCCGTCCCGCTAACAGATCGACACCGGAGCGCTTGAGTTTGCGCGCACTGGAGCCGGTCAGAATAAAGGTATGTTGCGGGTGCATTTCCATTTGCTGATGAACGACATCGAGGAGTTCCGGAATCTTTTGCACTTCATCTAGCACAAATTTGGCGGAACCGCCCTGAGCTGCAACCAGTTCACCCAGTCGTTCCGGGCGGGCCGCATATAACCGATAGGTTTCACGATCCAACAAATCGATTCGGATTGCTTCAGCAAACACCTGCTTCAGGCATGTCGATTTGCCGGCGCCACGCGGACCGAACAGAAAAAAACTGCCCGCCGGCGCTTGGTAAAATCGTTTTATCGTCGCCATATTTGCTTCTTTTTTTACATCTCTAATATAATAACCGCATATATGGTTGCATATTACGTGAATTGAGTCAAACACCTACTTGAATGATTTGCGCGAAGCGATGCCTTATTCCGTCCCGATACAGTAAAGATTTATCTTTCCCCGAATATACAATCGCTGACCCACCGCGGCCGGTGTACAGACACTGGGTTCACCCAGAGCCGGTTCGGCGATGCGTTCGAATTCGCCGGCAGCCTTGAAAACATGGGTTACGCCATCGGCCGTAACCCAATACAGGCGATCGTCAACCAGTATCGGCGAACCGTAACCGCCCCGGTCGAATTCATGCTGCCATACCAGTGTCCCGTCCGTTGCATCAAGACAGGAAAACGTCCCGTAACTCGTCGGTAAAAAGAGATAGCGGCCGGTCGCCACCGGACTGGCGGCATCCGGCATTTCCACCCGGGTTGTCCCCCATTGTTCCACGCCGTCCCGGACGTTCAACGCCACCGCCTGCGCATATTGGTTGGCGGCAAATACACGGCCGGCCGCATAAGCCGGCGAGGCGCCGATCTCGCCGCTCATGACGTCGCTACTCCATAATTCCTCGCCGGTCAATGCGTCGTAGGCAGCCACCATGGGCGCCGCATTGAGAATAAGGATCATGCTTCCATCCAGGTCGACGAGAATCGGAGAGGCCCACGAGATATCCGCTTCGCGCATCACTTCCCAACGCGGGCGCCCGGTTTCCATGTCCAGGGCCATCAATCGGGATCCGCCGAAATGATCGTATTGCAGGTAGACGGTCTCACCGTAAACGATTAGGGAAGACGAATGTCCGTAATGGTTGTCCGGAACCGGCAAACTGCGCGCCCACAAACGGCGGCCTTCGAAATCCAGTCCCATGATCACGCCCGTACCAAATAGAGCGACGATGCGTTGCCCATCCGTCGCGACCGACGGCGCGGCATAACCGGTATCCTCGATCACTTCCGGCAACTCGGCCGGCGCACCGGGAACCCCCTCCGTATCTGCCGTCCATAACAAGGCGCCGGTATCGGCATCGTAACAGTATACTTCCCGTTTATCCCGGTCGGCGCCCGTCAGGAAGACACGATTCCCCCATACCACCGGGGAACTGAATCCGGATCGCGGCACCTCGCTTCTCCATAGAATCCCCTCCCCGCTCACGCCATCCCAGGCGATCGGCGGATCGGCGCCGATGGCCACGCCCAAACCACCCGGACCGCGAAACGACGGCCAATGCCGCTCAACCGTTGCCCGCCATGCCGCCGACAGATCGGGTTGATGTTCATCCACAACGGCGTCGCTCGTCGCCACAACCTGACCAACCTTCCGGTCATCGAAAACGGGAACCCGGATATCGCGTCCGATAAGCAACGCTCCCAAAGCGCCCAGCAGCAGAACAAGAACGCCGGCGACCGCAATGACATGGCGTGCCCGGACGGCAGCGGACCACGGGTCATCCAACCCGGGACATTGTTTAAGATCCGGCAGCCGGCGTTCGCCGGAACCCATGAGATGCAACGATAGAATCAATACGATAGCGGCAGCGACCAGCAAAAAGACACCCGTCTCAAGCTGCCATTGCCGGACAAAGAACGCACGACGAGCCAGAAGATCCAGCTCGCGGACCTGTTGCCGGAGTGCATCATTTCCCGGATCCTGTTCCAATTGCGTCATCAACGCATTCAGCGCCGGCGAATCCAGCGGATCGACGGTTGCAATCAGATACAGGTTGGCTCCCATGATGAGCGTAACCAGCAAAAGGAAGACCGCCGAAATCACCGCTACACGTCGGGCAATGAGGGTACGGGTTGAGGATGGAACGGGCAGAATCATTTTGGACAGAATTATTGGGAAGGGAAGAATAAGAAGGTTGGCAGAATTATTTCGGACAGAATTATTTCGGAATTAAGAAAAGGGACAGAATTATTTCGGACAGAATTATTTCGGAATTA
>PWZG01000627.1 GCA_003567575.1 PVC group bacterium
ATATCGGTAACACGGTGCCTGTTTCATCCGCGACGGGACGATCCGGGGTATTGTCCCCAAGGGATCGCCACGCAAACACAATGTGACGGTGCCGTTGTCGGCGGATACCTGCATGATCACGCAAAGATCAGAATCAGCCCTTCACAATAAACTTTACTCTTTGGTTTCATGCGTTGTGCAATGTTCAGTTCGCAATCTCCGCAATTCACGGATATGAAACTGTTCCGCACGTTCGGAAAGCCGTTCAAGAAAACGTTCGTGATCCGCCTCGTCTCTGAAAAGTCGTCTCTCCGGCGCCCAACCTATGTCGACGTAGCTTCCCAGCGAAGGCGCATCCCCCACCATCTCGGGATCGGACGCTCTTTCTGAGCCGTACTCCAGTTCACAGACCGTCACCATCGAGACGTGTACTGTGGCGCCATTCCGCAACTCGCGTTCGATTCGGTCGCGTATCCGTTCCGCCCGCTGACGGGCTTCGGAGTGTCTGTCCGGTGTCTTCAATCCCCGCGGCATATAGACGAGGATGTCCGTATCGAGCATGTACCGAACCATCGTTTACCTCCGTTATTTGGCGAGATATATCTAAATGCATATACCACGTGGGTGTTGCCAGTCAAGCCCGCAAAAAGCGACCGTGGAATGGGGCTGATGCGTTGCATGCCTTTGAACGTTGCCAGCATGCCGCGGCAACGGTAAAAGATTGTCTCGAATCTGAAATTCCGCACCCGGCCGAGGCGTTGACATGGGGACGCCGGTTATTACAAGTGTCGCAACGTTGAACAGGCTTAACGATTACGTGATGGATTCCAGCGTTTCCCAGCGTGCGTACGCGAGCTCGATTTCATGGGCCAGTTCCGTGCTGCGTTTTCCGGCATGCGCGATGGTTTCGCTGTCTTGTTTGTAGAAGGCGGGATCCGCCATGGCGCCGTGCCATTGGGCCTGTTCCTCTTCCATCGCTTCGATACGCGCCGGTAACGCCGCCAGCTCACGCCGTTCGCTTGAGGTCAGACGTCGCGTCTTGGCGGCCGCGACATTGTCTCGTACCGGCGTTTTCGGTTTCTTCTTCGGCTCGGTTGGCGGCGACACGCGGCAAGCGGCCCAATCGTCGTATCCGCCGACATAGGCATTGACGTACCAGCCATCGTCCGGTCCCAGCCAGCGGCTTGTATTGTCCACCGGATGTTTTTCGAATGCCAGCACCCCGGTAACGACGTTGTTCAGAAACGTCCGGTCGTGACTGACCAGCAATACCGTGCCCCGATAGGCGTCGATTTGTTCCTCGAGCAGGTCCAACGTATCGAGATCCAAGTCGTTGGTTGGTTCATCCAGAACGAGAACATTCGATGGCTGTGCGAACAGACGTGCCAGCAGCAGCCGGTTGCATTCACCGCCCGATAGCACTCCAAGCGGTTGCCGTGCACGATCGGGCGTGAATCCGAAATCCTGCAAGTACCCCATGATATGTCGGCGTTGACCGTTAAGCATGACGAATTCACGGTCATCGGCCAGGTTTTCAACAAGCGATCGTTTCGGATCGAGCAGGGCTCGCATCTGATCGGCGTATGCGACCTGGAGATTAGTGCCCCGCCATATGCGACCGGTAGCGGGCCGCAATTCCTTTTTTTTCTCGCGGGCTTCGTCCAGCAGCAGATGCAGTAATGTGGTTTTGCCGCATCCGTTCGGCCCGAGGATGCCCACTTTGTCGCCGCGCGTCAGGAACAGTGAACATTCCCTGATCAAGGGTTGTGTTCCGTATCCGAAAGACAGGTTTTCGGCCTTGATGACGATATTGCCGGTACGTTCGGCCGCGTGGATTTCCATTTGGATGGATCCGGCTTGTACGCGACGTTGCCGGCGTTCGGCGCGCATGGCTTCGAGTGCCCGCAGCCGTCCCTGGTTGCGTACGGCTCGTGCTTTTACCCCCTGTTTTCGCCAAGCTTCTTCCTTTTCGAGCCGACGATCAAATACATCGTTGCGACGCGCTTCGTCATGCAGCCATTCTGCCTTGCGGCGAAGGAACGTATCGTAATCGCAGCGCCAGTCGTAAAGGCGGCCGCGATCGAGTTCGACAACACGCGTGGCGAGCCGCCGCAGAAAGGCGCGATCATGTGTTACGAACATAAACGTGCGGCAATAACGCAACAGATAGGTTTCAAGCCAGTCGACCCCGTCCACGTCGAGATGATTGGTTGGTTCATCGAGCAGAATTACATCGGGCGCACCGAGCAGGGTTCGGGCCAGCAGTACGCGTCGGCGCGTACCGCCTGACAGGGTGGAGAAATCGGCGTCTCCATCCAGGTGAAGACGCGTAATGATTTCACCGGCCTGGCGCTCATCCGGACCGGCTTCGTCGACTGCATTCCCGGGATCTATCACATCCCGAACGCGTCCTGTCAGATGATCCGGTATCTGTTGCGGTAAACGCGCGGTCCGCACGCCGCCGGCTCGGACGACATCGCCGCTGTCCGGCGTGGAATCGCCGGTCAGTATCCGCAGAAACGTACTCTTTCCCGCGCCGTTGGCGCCGAGCAGACAAATACGATCCCCTCGCTCTATATGGAATGTGACCTTGTCGAGTAACGGCGCGCCGCCGTAGCTTATACTGACTTCACTTATACTCAGGATCGCCATAAATACGATGATTCAGGATTCGATAAACAGGCAAGCGTTAGCCGCCGGAACGGATTCCGTTTCAGGCGAATCGGGTAATCCGTTGCAAAATCGGCGACATCTCAAAAGCAGTTAACATACCGCAAAACGCGCTTAACGTCTAGCCAAACTTCGATGAAGGGCGGTCAGGACCCAGCGTTCAGGCCGCGCCCAACGTGCGCGGCTACAATGCCTTTTCTGTAGCCGGCAACTTTGGGGCCGGCTCTTCCGCGTAACTTGTAATGTTTTTGGCGCAGTTCAGACGTACGTGCGGACGTCCCGGACGCACGATCCAAAGTGCCACAACCCAGGATCCGGGGCGGTCCGGGACGTCCCGCCCTACGCCGGCCTCTGAGCGGCTCAGGTTTTTCAGGATATGAGAGAATATCCAACAAGGAATAACCAAGGATCAAGGGGAGCGAAGCATGCGCATTCAACAGTCGATGGGCTGCAT
>PWZG01000107.1 GCA_003567575.1 PVC group bacterium
ACGCTGGATTCGCGTCGATGATCTCGACGTGCTGACAAGCCCTTCCTGGCAGGCGCTGTCATCCGTAACCGATCGAACCCGACCGGAAAGGGAAGCGTTGTACGATCTGCGCGTCGATCCCTATGAACGACGCAATCTGGCGCAGACTCCGGAAGCGCGGCCGGTTCTGGAGGCCATGCGGCAGCTCATGCAGCAGATGATGCAGGAAACGCAGTCGCCGCTCTTGAACGGACACGTTCCACCGCCGCCGGAACAGCGTGAAGCCAGCGCCCGCCTGGGTCCCGGTACGCAACGTTTCCGGGACGAAGTGGCCGCCAGAAAGGCTTTGTTATGAGTCTGCGGGCCGGTACGGCCACAACGGATATCACACCGCCGCCCGGCTCACGGATGGCGGCGTTCCCGGATGGACCGGACCGGATTCCCCGTCGCGCCGAGGGAAAGCTGGATCCGGTCAAAGTCCGGGCCGTGGCGTTGAACGACGGGCGGGAACAGATTCTGCTCGCCTGCGCCGATCTCTGTATCATTCGCGAGGAATCCCTGCAAAGGATCCGCGACACGGTGAGCCGCCGCTTGTCCGGCGTCAAACCGGCAAACATTCTCGTGGCTGTCAGCCATACCCATGCCGGCCCTGAAACCAGTTTCCTTTTCGGGGCGGCACCGGACGATCCCGCGGTGCTCGATATCGAGACCCGTATCACCGAAACGCTGGTGCAGGCGCACCAGGATCTGGAGCCGGTCGATTTTTCCTGGGGACGCGCGGAACTGGCCTTGACGCATAATCGACGCGTCGTAAACACCGAAGGGCGCGCCGCCATGATCTGCGAATATCAGGAAGGGCACACGATCGGTCCGGTAGATCCCGAGTTGCTGGTGATGCGCTTTACGGCGCCTGACGGCAGTCATAAAGCCTTGCTCTATCACTACACCGCGCATGCGCTCACCCTGGGCCGTGACAACCGGTTGTACTCCGCGGATTATCCGGGCCGTGCCAGCCGGCTGTTGGAGGATGCACTTCCCGGTTGCACCGCACTGTTCCTGAACGGGGCGGCCGGCAATGTGCATCCCCGGCAGTGCATGCGGCATGACGCCAAAGCGCTGGAGGCGATCGGCCGGGCCGTGGGAACGGCCGCTTTACAGGCCGCCGGAAAGACCCGCCCGGTTGCGTCACCACGGCTAAGCATTGCGACCGACCATCTTCAGTTTACGAATCGCGCCGATCCGTCGCTGCGGGTCAACGTCGAAATCGACCTCGTCCGGATCGGCCCGGTCATGCTCGGGTTCGTTCCGGGCGAATTCTTCGTCGAATTCCAGCTGAGCTTTAAGCAAGCCGTGGCTCCGCGTCCCGCGACGCTCGTTGGCTATGCCAACGGCTGGCCGGGATATGTGCCGACGCAAGCGGCCTATGCCGCGGGCGGTTACGGCGTCGATCTGGCTGAAAACGATCCCGCCCGCTATTCGCGCACGGCACTGCCGCCGGGAGCCGGAGAACAAATCATGGCGCGCTTGACGGAACGCGTCCGGGAAGCGTGCGATGAGAAAAAACGGAAGACCTGGGTCAGTCAATAAACTTTATTTTTTATCTTCATGCGTTTTGCAATGTTCAGTTCTCAAATCTCCGCAAGACCCTGATGCCACTTTGTTTTCTCCCGGAGAATCCGCTTCGCGTCTTCCCGAGGGATGAACGCGTCCTGGCCCTCGGCGATGATCGCTTCCCGCCGCTCCACGAAATTGTCCGAAGCGAACTTCAAGAAGATCAGACTCAGTACAACATGCTTGTATTCCGCGGCCTCCACCGAACCCCGCAGCTTATTCGCCGAATCCCACAGCGTCTCACTTTGCAAACATCTCCTGAAGCGCATCCAAAACCTTGGTCTGGGCATCGGCGGAAATCATTCCGAGTCTTCGGACCAGGCGAGTCTTGTCCACGGTGCGAATCTGGTCGAGGACAACCTGTCCACGTTTGCCCTGAAACGTGCAGTGCACGCGGGAGGGATAAGGTCGTTCCTTGGTGGTCATGGGAGCGACGATGACAGTCCTGATGTGGTCGTTCATCTCATCGGGCGAGATGATGAGGCAGGGGCGGGTCTTGCGTATCTCGCTCCCGCGAGTCGGGTCAAGCGAGATAAGGAATACATCAAACCGCTTGGTTACCATTCCCATTCCGCCTCATCCCACGTTGGGCCTGTCTCCGCGACGCGGTCGAGGAGTTCATCGTCGCCGCATTCGCCCATTCGAGCGAAAGCAGTAGCCCATCCATTACGTGGATGCGATGAAGAACGAATCACCAGTTCGTGATGATGCACCTCCATCTCCACCTCGTCCTGAAAGCCACACTGCTCGATCACCGGCTTTGGCAGGCGAATGCCCCGGCTGTTTCCTATTTTGACAAGGGTTGCTTTCATGCTTACAATGTAATTACGTCCAAGCTCTGTGTCAAGTCTTATTCTGATGCGCCCAACATCGCGGATCAGGCGCGGCTGTAAGCCGTCGCCTGCATCCGGCTTGTTAGGCACACCTCTTCCGAGCGAAGTAGACGTTTCGGTAATTTGTCGCAAGTGGATGATCAGACAGGACGGGTGGAAACAAGACATGCTTTGTCACCATCTCGGGATCGAAGGCCACAACTAGATCGAATGAGCCATCTTCAAGTCCGCTCATGTTACACATGTCAAGTCGCATGTCCACGTGATCTCTACATAGATCCGCGGCAACATACTTGGCGGCACGATTATTGAACAATGCTGAAAGCACCTCTTCCGGGGCAAAGTATGTGAGGTCTCTCTTGCTCACACACCCACATACTCACATACAATGCTGGAGCGTTCAAGTGGAGCGTCGGACGCGAGAAAAACCGGGTATTTACTGAGGTCTGGAGGTCTGGAGGTCAGAGGTCAGCAGATTGGGTCGGTGGGGCGCCTGCCCGTTTTTGCCTGTCGTCCTCGTCGTCGTCCTCGTTCTCGTCGACCGATTCCCCATGTTTTTTCAGACAATGGTAAAGATTACGGCAAAGACAAAGAGGCATCCGTCTACCCCTCGTCTTTACCTTAATCTTTACCTTTGTCGGTCGCCTTTGCGATCATTGTCTGGGAGACTGAAAAGACAA
>PWZG01000114.1 GCA_003567575.1 PVC group bacterium
AGGGGCGTGGCGGAATTTGCCGGGAAGTCCTCGACGTTGGCCGGTATGCGAAAAACGCGCGAGCGGCCGTCGGTCGTGCGAGTGGTGGAAAAGAAGATTTCCGTGCCGTCATGGCTGAAGTGCGCCCCGGCGCTCATCTGGATCGGGTTCGGCCCCAGGGCCGGCCCTAGCGTGTGCCGCCGCAACGAGCCGCCGACCAGATCGAGGCCGACCAGTTCGACCTCGACCGTGAAAACCTCCCATTCGGTGCCCGCGCCGTCGATGCTGCCGGAAAAGATGATGCGGTTACCCGTCTGATGGTCGAACGAGGCGTGTCCGACATAGGTTGCGGCATCGTCGCGCCAGATGTCGGGATGAGCGCCCTGGTTCCAGGCGTCGCGCATATCGAGCGCGCGGGTCGCGACCGGAACCCCATTCGTATCCAGGCGCATGATGTTCAGCCGCTCGTAGCGGCGCGGCGGCTCGATGATGATCGGCACGCTGCATTCGCTGGCGATCTCGATCGGGTGATCGAGTAGCTGGTCCTTGGACGACCAGATCAGAATCAGCGGATCGGTGGGATGGAAGTGCGGATGCCGGTCGGGAAAGCCGTCGTTGAAGGTCAACTGCCGCACGGTCCCCTCGACGTCGTCGAGCTCGGCCAGAAACAGGTTGAATTCATTGGTCCCGCGCGTGGAACTCCAGACGATCCACTCGCCGGTCGCGTTGAGCGTCGGGTGATTGTCGATCGTGGCGTTGTCGGTCAACTGCGTCGCGACGCCCGTATCGAGGTCGCGCATCCAGAGGTTGAACGGTTCCCAGGATGCGCCGCCTCCGCGGACGTAGCACAGCCGGTCGCCATGCGACGCGCCGCTCGGCGCCGGATTCACGACGCCGAACGCCAGCGCCGCCAGCAAGGAAACGAGTGATCGTTTCTGCAGGCATAAGCTTTTCATGCTTTGTCTCCTTTCATTGCCGGGCGCGCCACGCTCCAGCGTGGCCATCCGGGGACTTGCGCCTTGATGCCAGGCTGGAGCCTGGCGTGCCCAACGAAGCATTAGCGTTCATTCGCGGTTGCCTTTAAAACGTTACATTCCCAAGCGGAAACTCCCCAACCGACTGGCTGGTTCCGATGGCGTTGCCGTCCGACTCGGCGCGAATGGGTGTTTGATCCGCGCTCCCGCCGAAAGTGTTGTTCAGCGCCGCGTTGTTCGTTGCGGACGCCGTCAGTTCGATACCGAACACGTTGCCGGTGCACAGGTTGTCGGCCAGCCGGTTTCCCGTACCCGCGATCCGAATGCCGGATGCGCCACTATGGAGGACCACATTGTCCCTGATGGACAGGTTGTGCGCCGCCGAGTCGACGCCGTGCCCGCCGTTATTCATGAGCGTCACGCCATGGATTGCGCCGCCCTGTACGCCCGCCCCGACAATGCGTATGCCGTCGGTTCCGTTGCCGCCGATCGAACCGTTCGCGACGACCACCATGCCGGTGACGGATCCCGACGCGACAATATGCAGACCGGCGCCGCCGTTGCCGCCGGCCGACACGCCTTTGCAGATTGCTTCCGCGAGCTTCGGCGACGCTTTGTCCAACTCTTTGCGGAAGCCATCGCCGCCGTTGCCGTCGGCGCGGCAGTCGGAAAAGCGAATCGGTCCCCCGACCTGCGTCCATATCCCGTGGCTGCCGTTGCCGGAGGCGTTGACGTTCTCGAACTTCATTTGTTCGCAATACAATTCGGCTTGATAACCCGCGGCGGTGTTGTGGGAGAAGTCCGTGCCGTCGAAGCTCAACGTCCCCCGATTTCCGCCCACGATCCGCATGCCGGCGCCGCCGTTGCCCGAGTATTCGCCCTTAACGTCGTCGAACCTAACGTAGGCGTTCGCCTCATTCAGCATGACGGTCATGCCGTCGGCGGCGTTGTCCCGACAGGCCAGGCCCGCGGCGGCCAGTCGCAAGCGCGTTCCAGCGGCCGGGTTGGCGATCTCGATGCCATGACCGCCATTTCCGGCCACAGTGGTTTGACGGAGCGTGATATCCCAATCCGCATCCTCCACGCCCGTCAGCATCACGCCCTGGGCCGTGTTGCCGCGAATGTCGCAGGAAGACAGTTGCACATCCACTCGGCCACCCCCGTTGCCGCCGGTCGACCACTTGATGCCCGCGCCGGTATTGCCGGAGATTTCTCCGCTCACGTACAACGATCCCGAGCCCGCGAACACGACTCCGCCGCTGCCGTTGTTCACGATTTCGCCGCTGAACCTTATCTTTCGTATGATATCTATATTATCATTAGGGGCAATCCGTAACCCGGCGCCGCCGTTGCCGCTGACGCGCCCCGACGCCACTCCGATAGAGTCTAAATCGTTGAAGTCGAAATCGTGCTGTCGCGCGGTATTGACGATGTTGACGAACGTGTAGACGCGCGCGCCGGACGTGTCCACATGGATACCGTCGCCGGTGTTGTCGTCGCAGGTGACGCCGTTGAGGCTTAGCCGGTAGATCGCGTCCGCATCCGCGGATATCCACGAAATGCCGTGCCCGGTATTGCCGGTGACATCGCAACCGCTGATGCGCACCTCGCCGGGTCCTTCGATCACAACGCCTCCTCCGCCATTATCGCTGACGACAACCGCCTTCACGCGCCGTACCCTGTGGTTTTGCGAGTCGGCAGTGAAAAGGCCGCGCAACCCGGCGCCGCCGTTGCCCCGGCAGACCGTCTCGACGATTCTGCCCTCGCTGAAAGCGACGCCGTCGCCCGCGCAGTCGTACACCCGGACGTTGAACAACGAGAAATCCTTGACGCCAACCGCATGTATGCCGTTTCCGCCCCATCCCGCGATTGTGCCACCGCCGCTGATGGAGACGTTCTCAATGCCGTCGTTCACAACGATGCCGTGACCGCCGCCCTCCCGGTCGCCGGTCAGCACGAAACCGTTGAGGTCGATAGTCACGTCCGAGGCTGTCACCGAGATACCGTTGCCGGACCCCAGGGTCAGACTTCCTGATGTCAATTGGAGGATCGAACATGGTGCAGATTGCGTAAGATGCACAACATAAGTGGGTAACGACCTTGATTGGGCGATGAATCGGATGTGGCGCTGCGGACTATTAGA
>PWZG01000156.1 GCA_003567575.1 PVC group bacterium
ACCCTTACTCGACCCGCTTAACCGTCTTTCAGATTTTTGTCATGCACAATAGCCAATGTAAAATCCCCCCACAAACCTGGAAGCGCCATTGATTCACACCATTTGTCGGACACCACACTAGCTCCCGGCAGAGGGTGCCCGCGGGCAGTCCCGGCCGAGGCGAACGTCCAACATCCAACATCGAACACTGAACATCGAAGTTAAGCAAGGCATCTCCAGATTCCCCATTTCGATGTTCAAAGCAGACAATCTATTGTTTAGTTGCTGAGCGTAAGGGTCTAAGGCGGGCTTCGCCCGCAAACCAGAGGTCAGAGATCAGAAGTCAGATGTCAGCAAGAGAAATCCTTGTCCCGATCGTTGTCCTGATCGTTGTCGTTCTCCCTATCGTTGTCGAGATCGTTGTTCCGATCGTTTCAGAAAACTGACCTCTGACCTCCGACCTCTGACCTCTTGCCCGATTCCATCCATATCTCCGCATAATTTTTCTGGTTTTTTTACGTCAGAAGCGCTAGATTAAGGCACTAACCGTCGCCATGGCGGCTTCCACGATATCGGCAGTGCGTGCCGCTCCATCCACAATCGCCCGCTTCAGGGCTGCTTCCCGCATTGTCTCCAAATTCTGTGGCGCGGCAGCGTGTTCGGCCAAATAATCCGCCAGCCAGTCAGGACGCAATTTTTCCTGGGCAATCAGATCCGCCGCACCGGCGCGGGCAACGGCTACTGCGTTGGCTGTCTGATGGTCGCGGGTAGCGCTGGGCAGTGGAATGAACAGCGCCGGCACGCCGGCGGCCGCCAACTCGGCGCACGTGGCGGCGCCGGCGCGGCATATCGCAAGATGGGCCGCCTCATAGGCCCTGTCCATGCGTCGCAGAAACCCGAATACCGCCGCCGGAACACCGGCTTGCTCATAGCGTGCACGGACCATGGCTTCATCGCGCCGGCCGGCCAGATGGATCGCCTGGAAGCGAATCCCGCGAGCGGACAACAGGCATAGGGCGTCCGTAACCAGTTCATTCAACCGTTGTGCGCCCTGACTGCCGCCGGCAACCAGCAAGGTGAAACATTCGCCGTCAGAAGCGGGCAGGGTATTCGCGAAATCATCGATACCGCTCCGGTCCGTTTCGCGCAACGGGAATCCAGTGAGCGCGGTGCGAATGCCGGGAAGCATTTCCGCAGCATCGGGAAACGCCAGGGCAACGGTTGTCGCCCATCGTGATAACAGGCTGATCGCGCGCCCCGGAACCGCGTTGGATTCATGAAGGATTAGCGGGATACGCAAAGTTGCGGCAGCCAGGCCAGGCCCAACCGAGGCATAGCCGCCCATGGCCAGAACCGCCGCCGGCCGCCGACCACGCAGCATACTTACGATGCAGCGCCCCGTGGCCGCCAGCAGCAGCGCCCCGTTCCATGCCGTGCGCAACGATAATCCGGACGGTAAACCGCGGGCGGATATGTTTTCTGTCGGACCATCCCAGGCGAAGGATGACGATTGTTCAATATCGCGACCGGCAAGCCATAATTCGACGGCATGCCCTCGCTGACGCAGTTCACGGGCCATGGCCACGCCGGGAAAGACATGACCGCCCGTCCCGCCGCAGGCAACAATCAATCGTTGACCTTCTTGCGTTGAATAAGACATGCCGCTCCCATGGATGATTCCGCTGTCGCACCCACCGTATAGTCCATTTCAGCAATAGCGGGAATCGCAGCTTACCCGGCATCTTCGATCGTTGCATCCTTAAGATCGACAAGCGATGAAATGTCGACCATGCGATGTTCACGCCAGGATATCTCGGCTGCCTCGCCGACGGCGACGGCGCGGATTCCGTCACGCAGCGAGGCCAATTGCGGTTCTCCGGTGCGGATGGTTTGCAAGAAACGTCCCAGTACGCCTGGATCCGCGCCGCCGTGACCGCCGGGCGGTGGCGGCGGCACCTTGATCTCCGTCGTATAACCGCGCTTCCAGCGTGGCCGCAACGTTATTGTTTCAGGCTCTGATGTGCTGAACGTCAAGACACCGCGGTCGCCAACCATGGTGTACTGACGGTCCGAGAAATTAGCGACGAAACATTCCGAATGACTTGCCCTTACGTTGTTGTCGTACTCGACAATTGTGATGCCGTTGTCGTGCGTATCCTTGTCCGACAGGTACATGCATAAGTCCCGCCGGTAGCCGTCCTCTTGAACCGCTTCCTCGTCGAACAGGCCCGGTCCCTGACTTGACTTTGCGCAATCCGGGCAGATATCCGCATACGCACAGACGCTGCAGGCCGGTCCGACCGCTTTGTCGGCCTCTACCGCAAATGGTAGCGCTTCCGGTTTGAGGGCGTTCAAACCGGCAAAGGCGCTGACCCGTACCGGCGTTCCATCGGCGTTGAACCAGTTCAATAGATCGAAGTCATGCGTTCCCTTGTGAACCCATAATCCGCCCGACCATTTTAAGTTGCGGTTCCAGCGTGCCATATACGTCCGGCCGCCGTCGTAAAACTCCACGTTCTCGATCATCATGACGCGTCCGATCTCGCCGCCGGCCACGATTTCCTTGACCTTGATCATGAGCGGCAGACAACGTAAATTGAAGCCGACCATGGCTTGTACGTTGTTTTTGCGGGCGGCTGCGATGACGTTGTGGCAACCGCGGCTGGTAATCGCCAGCGGTTTATCGATCAAGACATTGATTTTACGGGACATGGCTTCGATGGCGCATGCTTCATGACAATAATCCGGTGTTGTGATCACCACGCCGTCCAGCGTTTCACGATCAAACATTTCGCTTAAGGATGTGTAACACGGACAATCGTTTAGCCCGAGATCTTCGGTTGCCTTGCGCATACGCGTACTGTTTACATCCATAAGCGCGGCAACCCCGGCGTCATTGCGTTTTGCAAGCATGCGCCCGAAACTGTGTGTGCCCCGCGAGCCGGCCCCGATAATTCCAATCCGTAATTTATCCGTCATGTGTATAAAAACTCCTCGTTTTCCAAAAGTGGAACATTACCAAATCCGATGGAATGTATCAATGCTCAAATACGAATTGCCGTTGACCCGAAGACCCGGTTATGGCAGGATACCACCCATCACAACAGGAGCCTGAAG
>PWZG01000075.1 GCA_003567575.1 PVC group bacterium
AAGGTAATAGTTGAGCGACAGCGAATAGGGATCGTCGTGGAAATAGCCCAGGTTACCGAGCAGGATCAGTTTCAGATCCTCATTGCCAATATTCTCATCGAGAAAGCCGCCAACACTCTTTTCCTGCTTGCCCGCCTCTCCGGCCAGGATCTTCCGTGAGTTAAGAACGTGATCAAAGTAGGTTTTTATCCCATCTTCATCAGCGGGAAACAGTTCGGTCAGCCTCTGCTGCGCCTGATCGGGATCATGGGGAACCACCACATCCTGTCTGCCGTTCACAAAACGGTAAAACTCGGGCAGACCCAGCAGCGTCACCTTGTCATTCAGTCCCAGATCCCTGAAAATCCTTACTTTTAGGTCCCTGGCATGAGGTCCGTCCATCTCATGAAGACCCACTTCAAGGGTAAGGTCCTTCCGGCGAAAAGTGGTGGCACAGCCACCCGGCCGGTCATGCTGTTCAAGCAGGAGGACCTTTTTACCTTCTTTAGCCAGTTTAGCTCCGGCCGTAAGGCCACCCAGTCCACCTCCGATGATGATTACGTCGTAGTTCATACGGACAAAGTTTGATTAATTTTATTAACTTATGGTATTTGTAATTTTTATCACTCAACACTAATGCATTTATATATTAAAGTATTGGAATGGATATTTCATCGTCAATGCAGGTATAGATAAGTTTCTTATCATTAAAACCGGTTCCTATTGTTCCGGTATGGGATACCTTTTAAATGGCTTGTCACGGTCAAAAAGGTACCGGTAGGTTATATAATTCTTTGCGGGAACAGCTCCTATTGCAAACCATATCCTTCGCATTTTGGGATTAAAGTCCGCCACCCACGAAAATTCAATCTCAGTGTAGTGGGGTTTATTGGCCATGGCTTTTGATACGGCAAGCGCCATGGCCGACTCAATCCCCTTGTTCTGGTACTGAGGTATCACACCCATGAGCACGCCCCTGGCGCGGGTCATGGTTTTTTTCCTTTTCAGGTAGAGGAATTTCAGCATGGCAGGCAGGGTGAGCTTTCCGTTCAGCTTCCTGAGGATCTGGTTCACGTCGGGGTACATAAGGTAGATGGCAACTGGTCTCTCTTTATGGTATGCTATCCAGATAAATTCTTCGTCAATGATCGCTTTGGCTTTCTGAATGGTCTTTTTTATGTATGCCGGCTCCAGGGGTTCGAAATTTTCTTTGAACGATGCCCAGGCCGTGTTGAACACCTCTGCAAAATCAATAATAAATTTATCGACGGTTTCCCATTCGAAATGCCTGAAGCTGTAGCCGGGCTTTTTGCCAAACCATTCGGCAATCTTCAAAAATTTCGGGGCAAGTCCCTTTGTCATGTCAAGGTGAAAACCCTCCTGTTTGTAGTATGTCTGAAAGCCTTACGACTCGAAGAGCTCCCGGTAGTAAGGGTGGTTATAGGCAATTTCATAGGAGGGGTGCGTAAACCCGTCCACCAGCAAGCCCCAGTATTTATCCGTTTCGCCAAAATTCACCGGGCCGTCCATTGCTTCCATCCCTCTCTCCCTGAGCCATTCCCTGGCGGTGTCGAACAGCATTGAAGCAGCATCTTTGTCGTTGATGCACTCAAAAAAACCCATTCCCCCTGTTGGCTGATCCTGCCTGTAAGCCGTATTACGGTCAATAAAGGCCGCCACTCTTCCAATAAGCCGTTTATTATCATCATAAAGCAGCCAGCGGGTGGCTTCGCCATGTTTGAAATAGACATTTTCCGCCGGATCAAAGATGGACCCGACCTCTTTATCCAGCGGGCAAACCCAGACAGGGTCATTTTTATATATTATACGCGCGACATCGTGAAAAGCCTTTTTATCGCGCCTGTTGTTAACTTCTTTGATCTGCATCTGACTGTCTCCTGTATATATTGTCGAGTGTTTCCCTGTATTTTGATTCGATAACCTTCCTTTTCAGCTTAAGGCTGGCAGACAGTTCACCTGTCTGCGGCGACCATTCATCCGTCACAAAACGAAAACGTAAAATTCTTTCCGGTTCGGAAAGTGATTTATTCAGTCTTGCTATTTCATTGTTAAAAGTTTCTTTCACTTCCTGCAAAGAGATAAGTTCAGAATTATCCTGCCCGGAATAAAGCCGTTGCGATTCCCACCACTCCTTCAGGTACTTGAAGTCGGGCAATATCAGTGCACTGGCAAATTTCTGGTGCTCTCCCACCACCATAACCTGGTCGATAAAAGCCGATTCCTTCAGTTTGTTTTCAATAGGCTGCGGTGCAACGAACTTACCGTTGGAAAGCTTGAATATTTCCCCTTTCCTGTCCGTTACGCTGAGGAACATCTCATCCACCAGGTTTCCCACATCGCCGGTATGGAACCATCCATCTTCATCTATAACAGACCCGGTAAGCTCTTCATCCTTGTAATACCCGATCATCAGATTATCGCCCCGGGTCAGTATCTCTCCGTCATCGTTAATCTTAATCTCTACACCGTCAATAAGGGCACCCACCGTACCCAGTCTGCAAAGAGGTTTTTCCTGCCGGTTGATCGTTATGACAGGCGATGTTTCCGTCAGGCCGTACATATTCAGGATCCTGATCCCCGCGGCCCAGAAGACCCGTTCCAGTCTCGGTTGCAGGCTGGCACCCCCGCAACCCACCAGGCGGGTGCAGCCCCCCAGAGCTTCCCTCCATTTGCTGAATATCAGCTTGTCCGCTATTTTCAGTTTGAGCTCATACAGCCAGCCGTTTTCCCCGAAAGGCTTGTAACGGAGTCCCAGATCCACCGCCCAGAAGAACAGGTGTCTCTTTATCCCTTTAAGGCTTCTTCCTTTAGCCATAACATTGTCGAAGACCTTTTCCAGGATGCGTGGCACCGCATCGAAGCCCGTTGCTTTGATCTCTCTCAGATTTACGGCAATGGTGCCCATATTCTCGGCATAATATATGCAGGCTCCCGAGTACTGGGTCTGGTAATTTCCCAATCTGCCTCCGACATGGCACAGGGGCAGTATGTTCAGGTAGCGGTCGTCCGGCCCGAGTCTGAAAACTCCGGCCGCAGCAATAAAATTACTTACAAGGTTTTTGTGTGAAAGCAA
>PWZG01000389.1 GCA_003567575.1 PVC group bacterium
GACAGAAAATAAATCCAATCGGTATGCGTACGGCAGTCAATCATGACTGGCGCTCGCGCTGGTTTGCCGACGAACGGCAATTCGGCGTTTATCTTAACGAAGACCAACGCATACGCGACCACTTACGTCGCCGGCTCGAAAGCGCGGCTGTCAAAGAGGTGATCATTGAACGGTACGCCAATCGGGTTAGGGTAACCATTCATTCGGCGCGCCCGGCCGTGGTGATCGGGCCACGCGGTAAAGATGCCGAGATATTGCGCGGCGAGGTGGAGAAACTGACCGGTGGTCGCGAAGTATTCATTGACGTTCGTGATGTTCCGCAACCCGATGCCAGCGCGCAACTCGTCGCCGAGAACATCGCGCTGCAGCTTTGCCGCCGGATTTCATTCCGGCGCGCGCTGAAGCGCGCCATCAAGACGGCTATGGATTTACATGTCGAAGGCATAAAGATACAGGTCGGCGGCCGCTTGGGCGGCGCTGAATTGTCGCGTACGGAATGGTACAAGGAGGGCCGTGTGCCTTTGCATACGTTGCGTGAAAATATCGATTACGGTTTTGCCGAGGCGCGTACAACCGCCGGTGCGCTCGGGATCAAGGTGTGGATTTGCCATAAGGCGGAATCACCGCCGGCGGAGAAGGGGAAGACCAATGCCGTTAATGCCTAAACGGGTAAAACACCGCAAGGTCCAGCGCGGCAGCCGTAAGGGAACGGCGATGTCCGGGAATACGCTGGCTTTCGGAGACTATGGTTTGCAGGCGCTGGGCCGCGGCTGGGTCAAAGCAACCCAGATAGAGGCCTGTCGTGTGGCGGTTAATCGCCATATCAAGCGTCGAGGCAAAGTATGGATTCGTATTTTTCCGGATAAACCGGTTACCAAAAAACCGCTGGAAACACGCATGGGAAAAGGCAAGGGCGCGCCGGAGTTCTGGGTCGCCGTCGTGCGGCCGGGCCGGGTGATGTTCGAACTGGGCGGCGTCCCTGAGCCGCTGGCCCGTGAATCAATGCGGCTGGCGGCCGCGAAACTGGGATTGCCGACGCGTTTTGTCACTCGTTGATCAATATAACGCCGGGGATCGAGGAAACGAAGAATGAAAACCGAAACGATCAGGTCATGGCCGGACGAGGAACTGGAAACGCAGATTGTCCAGGCACGACGCGAACTTTTTAACCTGAAGGTGCAGCAGGCGACGAGACAGATCGATCAAGCGCTGCTGTTGCGCGGTGCGCGTCGCGATGTGGCGCGCATGCTGACGCTGCGTCATGAAAGACGGCGCGCGGCCAAGACGGAGTCAAACACATGACGATGGATAATGTAACTGAACGGCGGTTGCGTAAAACGCGGACCGGTGTCGTGGTGGGCGACAGCAGCCAGAAAACTATTGTGGTTTTGGTTGAACGTCGCAAGCGCCATCCGTTGTACGGGAAAGTGCTGCGATTGACGAAGAAATATCACGTGCACGATGAAGAGAATCGCGCCCGGGTGGGGAATCGTGTCCGGATTGCCGAGACGCGCCCGATCAGCCGCTTGAAACGCTGGCGATTGGTTGACATATTGGCGGAAGGCGCGCCAGGCGATTCTTAAGGCGCAAGACCGTAAGTATTGAGGAATAACCTTTTATGATCTGTGAAGAAACCGATTTGGAAGTGGCCGATAATACGGGGGCGCGCCGGGTGCGTTGCATTCGTGTGCTGGGTCAGCGCAAGCAGACCGCGGGGGTCGGCGATATCATCCGTATTACCGTCAAGGAGGCGCAGCCTGGCGGCGTGGCGCGTAAGGGGACGCAGCATCGCGCCGTCATTGTGCGGACCCGCTACCCCATCCGGCGTCGCGACGGAACGGTGCTGCGGTTCGACAATAATGCCGTGGTGCTGATTGACGATCGCATGAATCCGCTGGGAACCCGTATTTTCGGACCGGTGGCGCGTGAATTGCGCGATCGTAAATGCATGAAGATTATTTCGTTGGCGCTGGAAGTGCTGTAACCGGGGAAGAAATCGCAATGAGAATAAAAAAAGAAGACACGGTTTTGGCGATCAGCGGCCGGAACGCCGGTACGGGACGCACGGGAAAGGTGCTGGCGGTGTATCCTGCCCGTGATACGGCGTTGGTGGAAGGGATGAATTTCGTTAAGCGTCATACCCGGAAAACGCAGGAACAGCCGCAGGGCGCCATCGTAACGCGCGAGGCGCCAATCAGGATGTGTAAATTAATGTTGTATTGCCCGCAGTGCAAGCGCGGCGTGAGGATCGCCAACCGTCCGCTGGCGGAGGGCGCCGGCCGCGGACGCGAATGTAAGCGGTGTGGTCACGGATTCGATGCGTGAGATGTTGTGCTGCGTGTGCCGATAAGCGGGAGAAAAGGTTAACATGTCGGGAATGAAAGAAAAATATAAGCGGGAACTGGCGCCGGCTTTGCGAGAAGCACTCGGTTGCCGTAATCCCATGGAAACGCCGCGATTGCGTAAAATCGTTGTCAATATGGGTTTCAACACCACGGTAGACCGTGATATGATGAACGCCTGTACCAATGATTTGGCGCGTTTGACGGGTCAGAAACCACTGTTAATCAAAGCCGGCAAAAGCATTTCGAACTTTAAATTGAGGGAGGGAATGCCGATTGGCGCCAAGGTGACGTTGCGCCGCGACCGAATGTATGATTTCATGGAACGCCTGATTCATACGGCGCTGCCGCGAATACGGGATTTCCGCGGGCTAGCTCGCACTGGTTTTGACGGACGGGGCGCATACTCGTTCGGATTGCAGGACCAGACCGCCTTTCCGGAAATCGATCCGGACGAGGTCAAACGGATTCAGGGAATGAATATCACGATCGTAACGACCGCCGTCGATGAGGCGGGGGCACGTCAGTTGTTGACGATGCTGGGCATACCGTTTGCCGCCGCCGCCGGCGGTTGAGCGGAGCATTCAGCGCCGGATCGCGCGGCCATGCGTACCGGCGACAGCAGGAGGAATAGGATTTGGCAAAGAAATCGTTAGTAGTAAAAGCGGCGCGCACGCCGAAATTTTCCGTGCGCGCTTATCACCGCTGTCAGTATTGCGGACGTCCGC